>NZ_JAMPLB010000019.1:127580-137996 GCF_039962325.1 Leptolyngbya sp. PL-A3 | reverse complement strand
AAACTCCTGACCTCGGAACTCGACAAGATTTCCCCTGAAAGGGTTGCGTCATTGACGTCCTACGATTTCATTCTCGAAGCCCTATTTGGCGCAGCTTCATATTAAAACGGTATAAGGAGAAAAAATAAACCAACGTGATTGTTTTTCATCACGCTGACTCAAAAACTACTGAGGATTGTGTGTTGAATAATCTGTAATTAACCTCAGTTCGGGATAATCTGAGGTGCTCATTTTGGCGTGCGCTTTGTGCACGCCAAAATGAGCGTTTTCGAGTGCCGCGCGTTGCGCAGCACTCGAAAACGCCCTTAACACGAACTCAGGTGAATTACTTTTGAAGGAAGGGTGACAAATTCACCCCTCTCTCGAAAACAATTACAGGTTGCTTGATTGGTAATCCTTAAGACACTAAAGGCATTCGAACCCGGCTTTTGACCTGTTTGCAGAGCCTTAACTCCGTACCTTCAGCATTCCAATGAACCTGGTCAAAAACCTGATGCAAAATGTAAAGACCACGACCACATTCTTGCAAGGCTTCTAAGCGATTCTCAGAAGAAACTTCCTGGCAGCAACAGTCCGGAATAAACCCAGGACCCTGGTCTGCAATAATCCACCAATGCTCATCTTCTAGAATAAAAAACTCAACAACAACCGTTTTGTGGGGGTCAAGGTTATTGCCGTGTTTGGCTGCATTTACTAGGGCCTCTTGTAAGCCCAATCTCAATTCCGCCTTCCAGCGTTTCGGAACATCAGTCAGGAGCAGATCTAGAATCGGACCGAGGTGTAATGTGGAGGCAAAACTCATAGTGCCCCATCTACGCCCAACGGAACGAGGTGTGATTGCTATCACGCAAGAAACCCCTCTGCTTTAATGGCTGGATAGCTAATAGCTATGCTGTAATTCGATCCTAGCACACTATCTAGAGGGGTATCCAGCCCTAAATACCTCGAACCTTTATCCTACAAAGGTTGGATCATTTCTAAATGTGTTTAAACCTGGCCACCTCATCCATCAGAACTAAGGAGGCGTAAAACTACTGTCAGATTTTTAACATTTTCTACCTATAGACTGAGTTTGATAAGATTTAATCATGTTATCTGACTTCTGTGTAACCGTCTGAAGTAGCCGCATCTTAGATGCCTGTTTGAAAAGGCTTATTTTTCGTGCCCTTTAGGTACAAAAAATAAGCCTTTTCAAACAGCTTCTTAAAGTCCATTAAATCCTTTTACATTTCTTCTATTTCTCCATCAACCACAACCAGATTGGTTAAGCGTGAGAGGTGAAGAATTCCAAGTGCTTAGGACTAAACATAAAACTCAAAATGCTGCACCACCTGTTTTGTGGTCGATACAGCATTTTGAGTTTTATTGACTAGAACAGAATTCAGCACTCAACGATTTAAGGATGCAGGACACTACATCTGCTGAAGATAGGCTGTAGCGCCCAATTCTTGTAAGCGATCCTGCTTTGCCAGCACTGAATCTCGCAGGGTCTGACGATACTGCTGCACCTTTTCTAAAAGATCAGGTTGCTGTGCCGCCAGAATTTGTACGGCCAGCAGCCCCGCATTTTGGGCATTGCCGATCGCTACGGTGGCTACTGGAATGCCCGCAGGCATTTGCACAATGGAATAGAGGGAATCTATCCCCTGCAAGTGACGACTTGCCACGGGCACACCAATGACAGGAAGCGGTGTGAGAGAAGCTACCATCCCCGGCAAATGAGCGGCACCTCCAGCCCCGGCAATAATTACTTTCAGCCCACGCTGATGAGCCGTTTCTGCATACTCCACCATGCGGTGAGGGGTACGGTGAGCTGACACGATAGCAACATCGCAGGAAATGCCGAACTGATCACAAATAGCGATCGCCCCCTGCATGGTCGGGAGGTCAGAGTCGCTCCCCATAATGATACCGATGGGAGGTTGGGTCATAGCCAATCAAATAAAAATGGACAAGGCATAGAGCATGCCTTGTCCATTTTTTCAGCAAGTGGGTTACTCGTCATCCATGGCTGCAAACACCATGGCGCAAAAGACGAAAGCAACGACAAGGGGCATTGGGTTTTCAAACCACAGCCCCGTAGTAGCCGCGATCGCCGTCACCCCAGACACCGCTGCAAACCATAACCTTTCGACAGGGCTCGGTCCCTTCCTAGCCTTAATGACCTGGAGGGCTTGTGTAGGAATTGGCATCGGCATTACTCCATGGGGAGGGAATGCCCAGTATTCCCTGCGTTCCTGAAAGGGGTCAGTCCAACCGTTGTCCTGACACCATTCCTGAATCCAAACCATGCAATACTTATTCATTACCTACTCCAGATTAACCTTCAGGGAACCACCGCTGGTGGCCTACACTGCTACCTAGTGAGAATGGACCGAAAAGGCGATCGCACGACCTGCCCTGTCAAATTGTGAAAAAATTGCGACGAGATTTACCAATCATTTAGATTGCTCGTTCTTTGTACAGTATCAAATCCTTCACAAGCTAGGAGAGCGTAGTTATCAATCGTTACTTAATGCTTTGTTATGGAGAGTTGAGAGAGTACAATTACTCATTCACAATCGACTGCATAACCAAGCATTAGTTCTTATTTTTACGTTGGGATCGCTTTATTGCATGGGCCTTTAGCTAGACACCTTTAGGTAGAAATAATATCGAAGCACCCAAGAGCACGAGTTCTCACTTTCTGTAGTTAAGTCAATCTTAAGAAAACCAATCCAATCTAGAGCTGAAAGCGCCCCCAAGCAAGAGTTTTACACCTGATAGCGAGCTCAAGCATACCTCATATTATTTAGTTCTTAGGCATTTGTACTGATAGCTATACGCATCTTGTACCAAACCTCAAAGTTCTTATTCTTCCCCTGCAAAGTATTAAAATCAATGAGAGCTTTGAGTTTTGCGATCGCCTGTATTCATTACTCATAACCTAAGGATCACGAACAAAATAACCTGTAATTCTTGTTGTGAGAGGGGCGGCTTTGCCGCCCCTCTCACAACAAGAATTACACGTTAATAAATACGCGATCGTAATCATTAGACTGTCGGTGTGAATCGTTGCGCGGCTTCACTACGCCACAACTTACACCCTCAAAAACCGATTCATTCAAGCGGTCTACGCGCTGGAAATGTGGTGTGTCTCACACAGCGCACCTAACAACGAACAACGAAAGCGTACCGGAGTAGCGGGTTCGCGTCAGTCCTGATCGCTATACAGTTATTTTTCCAATGGGTGTAGTACGAGAGAGACGAGACCTCTCATTTCAAATCATTTCAAACATTTGAGGTGAGCCGGGCAATTACCCCACTCACCTCATAACTTAAAGCAGAAAAGCTGTTACTTAACCTGAGTTCGGGTTAAGTAACAGCTTTCGAGTGCCGCGCGAAGCGCACCGCCAAAATGAGGACTTCAGCTTATCCCAAACTGGGATTACTTACCGGTTACCAACCCGGTAGTTGGGGAACTAGCGCTGGCATTAGCAATCACAGGGATGCGCCCGGCCAAATAGGCAAGACGTCCGGCTTCAGCCGCAAGACCCATGGCTCGAGCCATAGCAGCAGGATTTTGGGCTTTGGCGATCGCTGTGTTAATTAGCAGTGCGTCTGCCCCCATTTCCATAGCCTGCGCTGCTTCGCTGGGTGTTCCAATGCCAGCATCTACCACGACAGGCACTCCAGCATTTTCAATGATGATTTGAATGTTAGCGGCATTGCGAATGCCCTGGCCTGAACCAATAGGCGATCCCAGAGGCATGACGGTAGCACAACCCACCTCTTCGAGCCGCTTCGCAAGCAGAGGATCGGCGTTGATGTAAGGCAGCACAGCAAACCCTTCTTTGACCAATTGTTCTGCTGCCTGCAGGGTACCGATGGGGTCGGGTAACAGGTAGCGAGAGTCGGGGATTACTTCTAGTTTCACAAAGTTGTTGTCCTCTTGTCCCAACAGCTTCGCCATTTCACGGCCCAAACGGGCAACACGAACGGCCTCCTCAGCCGTCTGACAACCGGCGGTGTTAGGCAGCATCCAGATGGTGTTCCAATCTAGAGCTTCGGCCAATCCTTCGTGGCCAGGAGCTTGGGTCTGAACACGGCGCACCGCTACCGTTACGATTTCACAACTACTAGCGACAACGCTTTGCCGCATCACCTCAAAATTGTCGTATTTGCCGGTCCCCGTCATTAAACGAGAGCGAAAGGTACGCCCAGCGATCACGAGAGGGGTATCGGTGACGAATTGCGCAGAGTTGACCTGGGAGCCCAACGTAGCGGGAGTGGCATGTTCCACAGGTTTAGATAAAGGAGAATTCACCATGGATGCGTCAGAGGAAGAAAAAGATAGATGGGTGGATGAGTGGATAGATGAAGGAGTCGTCGTAGGGGGGGCCGTGGGGATGGGGGAGAAAAATCGCTCCCAGGAAAATTCGGACAGAAGGGGTGAAGCTGTACGGCTCAGGATCCAGTCTGCCAAAAGTTGGGCCGTTATAGGGGCGAGAAGAATACCGTTACGGTAGTGGCCTGTGGCAAGAGACAGGTTCTCGCAGGGGCTAGGGCCAAGAATGGGCAGTTCATCGGGGGTGGCTGGTCGGAAACCCCACCAGCATTCCTGAATCGGGAGATGGGCGATCGCCGGAACCAACCGTGTTGCTTCCCCCATCAATTGCTGTAACCCTGCGGGCGTATTGTACGGAGCAAAGCCAACCGCTTCGTTCGTCGCACCTACTATAATGCGACCATCTCGACGGGGCACAATATAGGCTCCAGTGCCATATAACACCCGTTGCAGAGGCCGCTCAGCCATATCAGAGGGCGGTACTACCACTGAAAACATCTGCCCTTTCCGGGGCTGCACGGGAATCGGCAAGAGAGCTTGCGACCAGGCTCCTGCAGCCAGCACATAATGCTCTGCTTGTAAGGTACCTGTAGGGGTACGAATACCCTGCAAACGGCCCTGCCGCTGCTCCAGGTCTGTAACGTGAACCCCTTCATAGAGAGTCACGCCTAAAGATTGGGCCGTTGCCAGCAGGGCCTGGGCCAGTACCCGGTTGTCAACCTGTCCATCCTCTGGGAACCACCAACCGCCCACAACTTCGGGACTCAGCCCAGGTTGAGCCAGGTGGATAGCCTGTTGATCTAACCAACGCCGGGTTGGGTCAGACAACAATTCTGTCGACTCAGGTAGGGTATAGACCGGAGCCAGGATGCCACAGGATTGGTAACCGACATCTAACCCGCTTACATCTTCGAGTTTAGAAGTCCAATCAGGATACAGATTCCGGCTTTGCAGGGACAGATCGAGCATGGGGCCGGGCGGCAAGGCTTCAGCTTGAGGCGCGAGCATACCTGCCGCCGCATGGGAGGCCGCTTGAGAAAAATCGCGGCTCAAGACCGCAACGGAAGTGCCCCGTAACTTTAGTTCGACAGCGATCGCCAATCCGATCACACCGCCGCCAATAATCAAAACCTCATGTTTTGCCTGCATAACCCACTATTAATCTTTGAAACCCAAACCCACGCCGAATATTTCAGAAGGGCTTACCACATTGCTCGCACACCCCGATTCGTGGAATTTGTAGTTCCACCCGTTTGAGTATTACCACCCGTTGTCGAATACGTCGCATCGGATGGCCCTCCAACAGCGGCGCCATTGGTGCCATTGGTGCCATTAGCCGGTAGGGTGGTGGGCCTGCTCTGGGTAGACTGGGGTGCAGCAGGAACTTGCTGAGCTTCTTGGTTAGCCTGAGTTTCCGATTGCCCCTGGAATTCACCCCGGATAATCGGCGTCCCGATGATTAATGCCAGAGCCACGAGCACACCAAACCCAACAAGCCGCACCAGCCCGGTCGCCAACGTGCCTACTAGGGCAGCCAGCAATCCAAACACAATGAGCAGGGCGAGAATGTCTGCCATGATCCATCCTCCGTTAAATCACCACCTACCACCACTCATCATCGCGCAGATAGTAGGGTTGCGGGTACCAACTTTGGCATAGCTAGAAGAATCATTGTTGAGTTTTGTCCCTCTGAGAAGGGGCCGTGTTCTAGACCTATTGAATGGGATGGGAAGGCAAAGGCACTCTATGCCCTTGCCTTCCCATCCCATTCGTAGGGTGCATCCCACTTTTGCAAATTTGGAAACCCACTTTTGTAAGTAAGGCGGGCGAAGCCCGCCTTACTTACAAAAGTGGGATGCACCCCATTCATAAGAATTACGGGAACGAAATTCAACAGAACAAATCGGAGCAAAATTTTTAGGGGGTATGAACTGGGCGATCGCTCTGCCCCCAAAAACCGTCATACTTAGTAACACGAACATTACCCAGCACGCTGACCTGACAGGCCAACCGTCGGTTTTGCGTGGGATCATGGGGTGGCAACGATAAACGGCCCCGCTCTCGCCAACCCATTTCCGATACCTCTCCTTCGATCTCGACCGCACACGTACCGCAGGTGCCGATACCATGGCAATTAATCAGACGAGCCTGGCTATTATAAAGGTCAATCCCCTGTTGTAATAGAACGTGGCGCAAGTTTTCGCCCATTTCGCACTGAAATGTTCTTCCTTGAGCTGTAACCTCAGGCATCATGCCCCCTTGAATCGTTTGATAGCGAGTTGCGTCGGGTAAGATGTCGCTTTCTCCTGTTGCAGTGTACTGCTGATTCCTAAATTAATTCCTCCATCCAACACCGTTACCATGACCACTCAGGATTCCGCACCCAATACGATCTGGATCTACGACACCACCTTACGGGATGGGGCCCAGCGGGAAGGACTGTCCCTCTCCCTGGAAGACAAGTTGCGAATTGCGCGGCAACTAGATCAACTGGGAATTCCCTTTATTGAAGGTGGGTGGCCCGGGGCGAATCCGAAGGATGTGCAGTTTTTCTGGCAACTGCGCGAAGAACCTCTTTCACAGGCAGAAGTGGTAGCCTTCTGTGCAACCCGACGACCCGGACGGACCGCCGAGAGCGATCCCATGCTGCAACCCATTCTCTCAGCTGGAACACGGTGGGTCACTATTTTCGGAAAATCGTGGGATCTTCATGTCACAGAAGGGCTGAAGACTACCCTGGAAGAAAACCTGGCCATGATCACCGATACCCTCTCCTATCTACGGAGCCAAGGACGGCGAGTGATTTACGATGCCGAGCACTGGTTTGATGGGTACAAGGCTAATCCAGAGTATGCGTTAGAGACCTTGAAGGCAGCGATCGCAGGCGGTGCAGAATGGCTCACCCTCTGTGACACCAACGGGGGAACATTGCCCCACGAAGTCGGCGAGATTGTACAGAAGGTCAGCTCCTTTCTTCAGAATTCAGATGTGAAGGCTTTGTCTCCCGATGCCAGCATTCAGGTTCAAATTGGCATCCATACTCACAATGACTCTGGTACAGCGGTTGCTAATGCCCTTACGGCTGTTATGGACGGAGCCCGGATGGTTCAGGGCACCATCAACGGCTACGGGGAGCGCTGCGGTAACGCAAACCTTTGCACGTTGATTCCGAACCTGCAATTAAAGCTGGGCTATTCCTGCATTACACCCAATCAGCTCGCGACCCTCACCGACTCCAGCCGATTGATTAGCGAGATTGTTAATCTGGCCCCCGACGATCATGCACCTTATGTGGGTCTGTCTGCCTTTGCCCATAAAGGCGGTATTCACGTCAGTGCCGTCGAGCGTAACCCCATCACCTACGAACACATCTCGCCTGACTCCATTGGGAACCGCCGTCGGATTGTAATCTCTGACCAGGCGGGGTTAAGTAATGTGCTGTCGAAGGCCCGCAGTTTTGGCATTGAGCTAGACAAAGACGCACCCACCTGCCGCCAACTCCTACAAAATCTGAAAAACCTGGAGAACGAAGGCTACCAATTTGAAGCGGCAGAAGCCAGCTTTGAGCTGCTGATGCGTGAAGCGTTGGGACAGCGAGAATCCTTCTTCAATGTGAAAGGTTTCCATGTGTACTGCCAACTATTGCCAGATAGCACCTGGGGTACGGATTCTCGCGCGACAATCAAGGTCATCGTAGGGGGCGAGGAAATTTTAGAAGCAGGAGAAGGGAATGGCCCAGTTTCAGCCCTAGACTCTGCCCTGCGTCGAGCTTTGAAAAACTTTTATCCTGAAATTGTCTCCTTCCACCTGACTGACTATAAGGTGCGGATTTTGGACGGGACTTTGGGAACCTCGGCCAAAACCCGAGTCTTGGTGGAATCCAGTAATGGCCATCAACGTTGGACGACTGTGGGCGTCTCCACCAATATCATTGAAGCGTCCTATCAGGCCGTTGTCGAAGGGCTAGAGTACGGGCTGATGTTACAGCACCGAGCCAAAGTCGCATTGGAAACTTCAACCGTACTTCCTGAATAACTGGAGGCCATTCTATTGATCGTCACCGCCCTGGTCGGAATCCCCGCCTCGCCGCCAGGGAAGCTTCGTACCCATTTCTGTCATCGCTGAGAGAAACAGATAGCCGATCAGGACGGCAGCTCCTCCCAAAAACATTCCCCATTCGCTGTCCATCTTCACCCCTAACACCATGAGTAATCCAATCCAATCTGCATCCTATTGGTGGGGATGGCTTTATCCCTCCTACCAATAGAGTTTTATTCGCTTGGAGCATTCCATGAGGACATTGTATTTCCTGCTTCCGGGTACAGGCGGAAAGTTCGCCTGCGGAGGGCTATGGGCAGAACTAAAAACCCTCAAAATGGCCCAAAAAATTTGCCCAGCAGAAGTCGTGACCTATCGGCAGCGGGAAAAGGACACGTTATTTCTGGATGATGTGTTGCAGCAACCCAATCTGGACAATGTGATCTTTGTATTGAGTTGGGGGTTTGATGTGCCTAAGTTGGCGGCACGAGTGCGATCGCACCCCACCATTTATCACGCCCACAGCGCTGGCTATGGCTTTCAGCTTCCCGCCTCTGTCCCAATCATCACCGTTAGCCGCAATACCCTGGGTTACTGGGGGCAGAAAGCACCCAATAACCTGCTGTATTATCTGCCCAATGAGATTTCTGATAGCTTTCAAAATCTCAACCAGGAACGGGACATTGATGTCTTGGTTCAGGTTCGCAAGTCATCTCGATATCTCCTGAACCAATTGGTTCCTGCTTTGCAGCAGGTTTGCAATGTTTATGTTGTAGACCACTATATAGAGGACTTACCCGGCTTATTTAATCGAGCCAAAGTCTATCTCTACGACTCTGCCGAGTATTGGGCACTGCAAGGAGTGAGTGAGGGATTTGGGTTACAACCCTTGGAAGCTTTTGCCTGCGGCTGTCAGGTTTTTTCAAGCCTCAATGGAGGGCTTTCCGATTACTTAGATCCCGGTTTCAACTGTCACAAAATTGCTGGATATTCTCTGGCGTTTGATACACAAAGAATTCTTCGAGTTTTAGAAAATTTCGAGCCGTCTAAAGCCCCCGAATTATTTTTAGAGGAATATAGAACCCCTAATATTCTTCAGAAATTGCAGCTTATTTTACAGGATATCAATCAATTCTTTGACCACCAACATCGTCATGCCTCAGATATCCCCAGTTTTACGAAGACTCGCCTCTTCAAGCTCTCATTGGAAATGATGTGGCAGAAGATACAGAAACGTTACCTACATTCCCGATAGGCCTTGCGTTATTTTAATATTAGAGAGGTGAAGGTCTGCTTCACCCTGTCTGGGTGATGTACGGTCTTATCTCAGGTTCTACCTTTATCAACGATTAGTCGCTTCAGCATATACGCGTTCAATTTAGCACCCGTATCACTATGTCGAACGGATGATGCCTTCGTTAGCCTATTTCGGGAAACTGAGTAGAGCAAACCAGGTCATCAGGAACAGGGAAATCGGCATCATGCTTGAGCTTTGTACTATTTACTCAGGTTGACACATGCCAGAGCAGGAACGAACCATTAGACTTTCTGAATTTTCAGATGAAGCCCTTCTTGAAATATGCCGGGCCGCAGATGTAATTGCCTGCGAATGTCCTGGATATGTCGCTCGTATTTTACGCCAAGTAAAAGCTTTTCGAAGCTATACCTTAACGTGCATTGATCAGTTTCCGGAAGATACGGATACCCATCAGTGGTTAGCATCTCAAGCCCAAAAGGTTGAAGAAATTCTGTGGGAAACGATGGTCGACTTGATGCGGAAGGAAAAGCTAATTGGCGAATCCGATGAGGTTCTGCTCGATAGCCTCTCTGAACGGGCTCGGGCGATCGCCCTTCAACAAATTGGCGGTTCTGTCTAAACCATTTATCCTGTTCAACAAAAGGAGAGGGGCAGTGCAGTGCACCGTCCCTCTCCTTTTACAAATCACAACCTTTAAGAGTGTTTTCTTATGCGCTTCGCGTATGAGAAAGCAACCCTTCAAGCGAGTTTTACAGCGCTGTGCACGTTGATTAAGTACGGTGGTGGGTGGCAC
>NZ_JAMPLB010000019.1:0-127559 GCF_039962325.1 Leptolyngbya sp. PL-A3 | reverse complement strand
GACCTCCCGTTCCCGCTTTGCCTGATCAATCTCAATCTTGGGTTGCACCATCCCCTTCACCTTCTCCCGCATCTGCACCACCGTTGCTGTACTTAACGCACTTGCACATTGCTATAGAACGCTCTATAGGATTAGTCTGAGTTTAGGTTAAAGGCTTTTTTGAGGAGCGCAAAGTTCCCCTCAAAAAAGCCCATTTTGGCGTGCGGTCTACTCACACCAAAATAGGCACTTGGGGCTTAGCCGAATTGAGGTTATAGGTTACGACTGAAGCTTCAGAAACTTCTCTAAAGCCTTCACCATGGCATCGGGCCAACGGCGAGTATTTGCAACCCAATCTAGATTTTTGTAGCGAGAATCCAATCCCAGGGCAGCGACCCAGTTACTTTCGGCTTCTCCCCGATTTCCCTGAACCCAGAGGGTAGCGGTGAGGGCTGCTCGCATATCAGCAAAACGGGGATATTTACGCACCAAATTTCGCATTTCTCGCATGGATTGCTCGACCTGACCCGTTTGGTAGAGGGCAAGGGCACGGTTGGCGCGAGCTATGGCAAAGTCTGGAGCCAGTTCGGAAGCTTTCTGGTAATCGGCGATCGCCGCATCCCACTGCCCCAAGCCAGCCTCGGCATTACCCCGGTTGTTGTAGGCTGCTGGATCATTGGGGTCAAGAGCGAGGACTTGATTGTAGTCGGCGATCGCTGCATTCCACTGTTGCAACCCTTCCAGTGCAGCTCCCCGATTCAAGTATGGGTCAGGGGCTTCAGGCATCAGCTCGATAGCCCGGTTATAGTCCTCAATAGCCGCCTCTAGCTTATTCTGGCTTACGCGCGAATTGCCCCGGTTGCTCAGCACAGCAGCATTGTCAGGCAATTTTTCGAGAATCTGAGTCCAGTAGGTTTCTGCCGTCGCAAAATCGCCTTTATTCGTAGCGTTAAATGCCTTTTGTCGAAGATCGCCTAAGGCTTCCACATCAACAGGGACAGCATCTTGGGGCAGGGCATCGGCCCGAGCGAGAGTGCTCCCCCCCGGTAGGCCGCACCAAAGGCAAATCAATACTAAAAGCAGACTGAGAATTCGCATCATGACTCCGATCATGACAGTTTTTTCGATGCAAAACTAGTAAACCACATCGTAAAAATCAGAGCCTATTTTCAGTGAGCCATCTCTATTCACAATACTCTGGACAGTTTTTCTGAAACCCTTGATTTTGCGTGCGCTTCGCGCACGCAAAATCAAGGGTTTCAGAAAAACTGTCCGAACTAATGTATTCAGAAATACACAGATAGGCCGCTGAACCGAGCTGAACCGAATTACCTTTCGAGAGTGCCATAATGACGATAGTGCCCTTTGTCAGGAGTTCGGATGAGCGACGTAACAGCCCAACCCAATCTTCCCAACCTGGAGGAGATTGCAACCCAGTTAGAGAGTGAAAATTCACGCGATCGCCTCCTGGGGGTTGTGGCACTCAGGGATATAGAACCGGAACAGGCTGTCCCCCTTATTAAGAAGGTATTAGACGACGACAACCTTCAGGTTAAAAGCATGGCCGTATTTGCCCTGGGGCTCAAACCTACGGCGGAGTGCTACCCTCTGCTGACCCAGATTATGGAAACCGACCCCGATTATAGTGTCCGGGCGGGAGCGGCGGGAGCCTTAGGCTATTTGCAAGATAGCCGTGCTGTCGAGCCACTGATGCGCACATTTTACGAAGATACCGATTGGTTAGTTCGGTTTAGTGCCGCTGTATCTCTTGGCAATTTGAAAGACCCCAAAGCTCGCAACGTCTTATTGCAAGCGTTGGAGAGCGATGAAGTCGTATTGCATCAGGCGGCGATCGCTGCCCTGGGAGAAATTCGTGATGTCGAGTCCCTCGAAGCCATCCTGCGCTTTGCCCAATCATCAGATTGGTTAGTGCGCCAGCGCCTGGCCGAAGCCCTTGGCAATATGCCCTCAACAAAAGCCATTTCCGCCCTTAAATATCTGGAAAAAGACAGCCACCCCAATGTTGCGGCAGCAGCTCACATTTCCCTTCAGCACCTAACAAAGGAGATGGAAGAACAGACTTCTGGTGAAGCATAGTAGGACTGAGTGCGGCAAAGAGACCCGTGCTCAGCCCTCAGTCTCCTTTCCTGGCTGTACCCATTTTTGAAACCAACCCTACTATTTTTTCGTCCCCACCTAAAGTAGGAATAGCAGTATAGGTGGGCGGGTTCACATGAGATACGTATGGGTGGGATTAATGGTTCTGATGCTGGGGAGCGGGCTAGCCGCCTGCGGTCGTTCAACCTCTGAAACCCCGGACGTTAGTAACCGTGATGCTTCACCGATTGCTCAAGCTCCCGCCAGCCCAGCTTCTCCGTCCGTAACTCCTAGTACGGCGACGTCGATCAAGCTGGGCTCCTTTTCGTTTAATGAAATCTACGAGATCGGCGCAGCAGGCTGTGGCATGACCCTGTGGACAAACGAGGAAAATGCGAAACCTTCTGGCGATCGCCGCTTCACCCTTTTAAGCGGTCTGGACGAGAATTCGACGTTGATGAAGATCAATGACGAAGTTGTGCGTTTCCGGCGTACCGAAGCCAGTGGTGATACCTTTTACGGCCAATTCACCTCGCAAACCTTCAGCAATGAAGAAAAAGGAATTACGGTACATGTTGATGTCACCCAGGGGCAGCCGGGCGAGATTGAGTCTCTTTCCATCCCCTCGGGCACGATTAAGGTTGAACTGAATGGGGAGAGTGTCGAAGTACCCGTCATAGGAGATGCGGGCTGCTAAAGAGCAATACTTCTTGAACAGGACTTACGCAAGCCCTCTATCCGTAGTGCCTTTGTGTTGTGGGTGGGGTGCGAAGCACCCCACCCACAACACAAAGGCGTAAGTCCTGTTGAAGTTAGGGGGAGACGGCAAGCCGTCTCCCCCTAACGCTATCTATCGACGGCGGTAAAATTTAGCTAGCCGTTCCTCCCACTGCTCCCAGTAGGAGAGCACATCAGCCAAATCAAAGGAAAACACTTCAGCGGGCTGATCCGGTAAGGCGACCACAACTCGTGCCGATCGCACCTCCACCCCTTCCACCTGACGGCTATGATTGACTGCACCACAGTAAGCCGCTACCTGCAAAGGTGCATCATAGAGCCGTTCTATCGACCCTTTGGGGCGATCGCCTGTCTTCCAGTCTAATAAGCAGGGAGTCCCTTGATAATTCACTACACAATCTACCTTTCCCGCATAGCCCAGGTCATGGTGAAACACCGTCGTTTCGACTAAATGCACTTCCTGAATATCTGTTAGAACAGGTTGCAAACTTTCCCAGTAGGGGCGGATCAGGTCGGGGCAAGGGATAGGGTTTCCCAGCAGGTAATGGCGAAGTTGCGTATGGGTCAGAGTTCCGCGACGACTGGCAGCAATGGAGACTCGGCTTGCTTCTTCGGAACCAAGGCGATCGCGCCACTTCGCCAGGGCTTCTCGCGCCTCGGGGGGTTTGGTGGCATTCAGCACAGTCGTCACACTGGGCAGCCGAACTCCCATCTCATCAATGAAATACCCGCGAGTGCTCCGAGCTTTAGACGCAGAACGAGCCACAGCTGTTTTACCTTTAGGTTCCTTCTAAGCTTAGCCTGCATTCTTCATCAGACATATCGCTACAGCCTTATAGCGCTGTGGGGTTGATTAAGTACAGTGGTGTAGGGCACGAAGTGCCCTACACCACTGTTGCTGTACTTAACGCACTTGCACATTGCTATAAGGACGTTTTCGAGTGCCGCGCGTTGTACAGCACTCGAAAACGCCGATTTTGGCGTGCGCTTCGCACACGCCAAAATCGGCACTTCAGCTTATCCCAAATTGAGGTTAAAAAAAGAGACGTATTGACTACGTCTCTCTCAATGACATATTGAGCTTGAATGGGCCAATCACACCCTAGCCCAGGATGTTACCAAAGCTTTCCAGAACACCAGACTGAGCCACCTTAAAGATCAGGTAGGCAAAAGCGGCTCCGCCAATACCACCTACCAGGAAGGAACCTGCAAACTCGCTCCAGCCTTCAGAATTGCCGAGGGCAGAGGGGGGGTTGGGGTTGGTCACAGTTGAAATGGGGCTGTTCACACCCACACTGCTGTACACCGACAGACAGAGGGTGAGAATAACCACAAGAACGACTGCTTCTACCAGACCCACTTCGTTTGCGAAGGGGGTGTTGCGGAACTGGCTGGTGAGGGCGAAGGGGCCAAACAGCAAGTAGCCGTGAGCCATGCCAACTTCCAGGCCCCGACGCTGAGCAGACAGACCTGCACGATACGCCGGAAGGTTATTAATCAGAGCTTTAGTAAATCCAGAGGAGTTAATCGGCGTGGCCAGGTTGCCGATTTGGGGATCGCCAGCGGGTTTAACTACGTCCATGTTCTGCACTATCTCTCAAAAGGTTTTCAAAGATGCCAGTGAGCCAGGCGTACCCGGCACACCGGGGAAGCATGCCACAGTAGGCAACCATGGCCCGTCAGCTCATCAGTATAGGGGAACCCAATATTGAAGAAGCTTTAGAGATTTTTGGAGAGGTTTGTAGCCCCTCCAAAAATTCTTGACAGACCATTAGATGCCCGAGGGATCTTCCCGCTCAATGTAGATAAACAAGAGAGCCATCGTAACAGCGGGAAATACCCAACCGATGATGGGTACGAAGATAGAAGGCAAGTAGGAAGCTGCCATAGTGTTTTCCTATGTAAACCAAACGCCATTACGTACAGAATTTACTGCCAATCCCTAACCGATCGACAGGAGACTAAGAATTTTTAACAAAAGGCAAGAAATGTAGGAATCCTGAGAGTCAACGGATCTGGCAAAAAGCTGATAGCTGAAGACTTCACTGATTTCCCTCAAAAAACTCAGGTCATGGGGAATTTACAGAACTACACGAATGGTGAAGGCTAGATCTCTAACTCATCAAATGAGAGGGTAGGAAGATCGGGCGGAACAACCGGGCGATCGACGGAGGCTTTATGGCTTTCCCGTTGCGTGGTGAGTTCGACAGCGATCGCCTCAAACTGTACCTCCAAACATCCATGGGGCACCGTTAGCGTTGTCCAGGCTTCCAGATTTCCATGACCATTGGGTAAAAAGTTCATAACCCAGCGGGGGCCATCCAACAGTACCCGGCTTTGCAGGTCTTGCATCCACAGCTTCACCCCCAGACGCGAAGCTGTGGGAGGTAGTTGCACCGTCACCTCCACCCGCTGCCCTGACACCAGCTCGCCACCAGTCACGCGCAGTTGAGGTGTAGGAAGCGGTTCCTCCTCCGGCAGAGCATCCGGTTGGATGGGTGGGGAAGGCGGGGCAGAAAAGCCCAGGGTATTGCGTAGAGTTGGCGGAGGTAATTCGTCATCCAGCACAATTTCCTGCTCATCCCAGCCTTCCTCGGAGAGGGGAAGAGAACTGTTGCCCAGGAATTGGGAGAGTTCGCGGTCGCCCGCCAGCGCACTCAGCCGAGACAAAAACCGACTTTGTAGATCCAGGGCACGAAACGCTAGTTCCTCGGCGGAGAGCGCCAGGTTTTCTTCTGGCAGGGCTTGCCCTACAACAGAAGGGCCATCCGTTGCCTCAGATGTTTCCAGGCGTTGCAGCACCCCATCAGCCTCTTCCAGGTCATGGCTGGGAGTTTCGGGAGCGCTGGGAGCATCTAGAGCAATATCCTCCGTGTCTGCAGAAGCTTCTGCTAATTCAGGGGCCACTTCCAAAACAATCTCAGGCTCTGGCTCTAGAAGCTTTTCCATGGGAAGTTCTATTCCCCTGGTACGCGGGCGATTGGGATCGGGTTGATAAATCTGAGGCGGCAAAATCTGCTCACCCGCGGGGCGCACCAAGGGAGCCGCTGCAGCTCGCTGAGCAATCAGGAACGTGATATCCAGGTCGACAGGCTGTTCGTCTTCCCGTAAGGGTGGATAGAGATCGGCCGGAAAATCATCGGCGACTGCCTCCAACAAATCATTCAGGCTGGCCGTCACCGAAAACCCAGCACTTACCAGAACCGAAGGATGATCCGTTGGCGTCGCCAGGGCCACCAGAGCCACATCTCCAATTAACAGGCGCGAGTCAGAGTTCTCGGGCAGCGTCACTTGACAGGAAAAGGGGCAGGGAAGCAGGCGGGACGTGAGCGATCGCCGCACTTCCAACACGGTGGAAGCCGTCTGGGGGTCACGCAGGGTAATTTGCAGGGCCACCGGCGGCAGGTAAGGGGTGTCTAGCTCTCCCACAGGCTCGATAGTGCCCTGAAGGGTGAGCGATCGCCCCGCTTGTACCACCAGGCTCGATTGCTGCAAAACCAACTGCACCGATTCTGGCTTTAGAGCTGGGCCCGAGGCGAATTCTTCCTCATTTTCAGGGGTTTCTACCTCAGCCGCAACTGGGGTGTCCAGATCCAAATCCAGATCTTCCAGCAAAGAGTCTATAACTGCATCGGAATCATCCTGAGCTTTCTGCCAGACCTCGCTCGAGCCAGTTGCCATCACAGCAGGCTCCGGTTCCACAGGCTCTTCTACGACTGGCTGTTCTGGGAAAACAAAGGGATTTGGCTCGTCGATCTCGACTGAACTGGCAGAATCAAGCACCGGCTCCGGTTCTGGCAAAGATTCAACCGCAGAAGCAGCACCTGCCTCGTCCAGGTCCTCGTGCACGCTATCGTGTCGCGACATCAGGCTGACTGCATCTAAATCAGCCGCCGGACCATCGGGCTCCCAGTCATCGGCTACTTCTGATTCTTGCGGCAACACGGAGAGCTGCACCCCATAGCGCCAACCCTGGCCCAGCATATCGGCCATCAAATCCCCTGCACAGCTGAGTTCCCACACACCGGGTTGCAGCCAGGTAAACGGAAAAATTACGATCAGACCATCATCGTTGATGCGTCCGTTGCGTTTCTGCGTGCGGCGGCGTGGAGGGTCTTCATCCAACCGAATATGGCAAATGCGAATCTCGACGGGTTGGTTCACTCGGCTGGTACGCGCGACCATCCGATAGCGACCTTCCAGCACCTCCACATCGGGCGACTCCAGGGGCAGCCAGGAGCGATCGCCCTCCCGTTGGATGAGAAATTCCCAGAACTCCATCAACCTGTACCCCTTACCTTACTATGGTTCGCGTGGTGGGTTGCCAGTTCGTGGGCGAGAACGGTAACCCTAAATGTGGATGTATGACGCGGTCTGATTCTGGTTTTAAGTCTAGCCCACTACTAAATATATAGGTTTGAAAATTATCAATTCCTGATGGGCTTCCTGACGCGAGGCCGGAAGTCACCCCATTACCCTGATAGCATGGGAAACGCAGCGTGGTGATAAATGATAAGGCATGACGGCGATTTCTAATGACGTTTTGATGGCCATTCCTCTGGATGAAATTCGCTACAACGACCAGGGGCTTGTTCCTGCCATCGTTCAAGACTATCTGGACGGTACCGTGTTAATGATGGCCTGGATGAATCGAGAATCCCTCCAAAAAACCCTAGAGACAGGTGAAACCTGGTTCTGGAGCCGCTCCCGCCAGGAATTCTGGCATAAGGGCGAAACCTCTGGTCATCTGCAACATGTCAAGTCAATCCGCTACGACTGCGACAGTGATGCTCTTTTGGTCGGGGTTGAGCAGGTCGGTGATGTGGCCTGCCACACAGGGGAACGTAGCTGTTTCCATCAGGTTGAGGGCACCATCACACCACCCCCTGCGGATATGCTATCCCAGGTGTTTGCCGTGATTCGCGATCGCCAACAAAATCCCAACCCTGACTCCTACACCTGCAAACTCTTTGCAGGCGGCGATAATAAAATCCTCAAAAAAATTGGCGAGGAAGGAGCCGAGGTGGTTATGGCCTGTAAGGACGATGATGCGGAGGCGATCGCTGGCGAGGTAGCCGATTTGTTTTACCACACCCTGGTTGCGATCGCCCATCACAACGTTGACTTACGGGATGTTTACCGGAAATTAGCCGATCGTCGCCGTTAAAATTGAGCCCATCAGAACCTACGCATTTTTGTTGTATGGTGTGCGAAGCCCACCACACAACAAAAATGTACTAAGCGTTATGGACTTGCGTAAGTCCTACCAGATATAGAGACGCTCTGCGGGAAGGTTATGTGGCTTAGCCACATAACCTTCCCGCAGAGCGTCTCTTGTTGGAATCTCAGGCTATGGCAATTCAATCCTTGGCCGAGTTAGCTTCCACCCGGCGGTCTTCCATGCCACTCAGCATCGCTAAAATTCCCAGGCAGATCAGCACACTAAGAGCTACTATCATCCAGAAACTATGGGCGATCGCCTCATCCTGATCCATGGCCCATCCCCCCAACGCCGGACCCAGAAAGTATCCCAATGCCCAGCAGAGGGAATTCACCGATAGATAAACCCCTCGAAATGCATCTGGAGAGAGCATCACCACTAGAGAGGAAGCAGCAGGCATGTAGAAGACAAGGGCGATCGCCATCACCCCCAGACCCACGGTTGCCCACCCCAATGCACCCGGAAGCAGCCCTGTCATCCCAACCATGGCAAAGCCAATACCCCACACCAGCGCCGAAATCATTAAGATTCGCGAATTACTGAGCCCATGCAAACGGCGCGCAACGGGCATTTGGAGGAGCGTTGCCAAAGCAATATGCCAGGCAAATAGCGCACTAATCACTCCTTCGGGGAACCCCATTCCGCCATTGGATTGCGGAATAAAATTGGCGAAATAGAGCGGTAACGCGCTCTGGGTCAGGGCTGGATAAGTAGTAAACAGGCAATTTGCCACAAAAAAAACCCAGAGAGGGCGATCGCTCAGAGCGACCCGCCACCCCTTACCCAGGCCATCAAAAGATTGCTCTGAATGGAGGGTTTCGGGAATGAGCCAGTACACAATGCCGAAAAAGACAATAAAGCTGACGCCATCAATCACAAATAGCATCTGATAGGAACTCGTCAGAGCTACTATCAGCCCTCCCAGTAGCACCCCAAACCCCAAACCCAAGGTATCTCCCAGGCGGGTCAGAGCGTACGCTTCGCGACGTTGCTCGACCGTTGTTAAATCTGCAACCACCGCTTCATTGGGAGGCCAGTAGAGACCGATACCCAACCCCAGGAGCAGGTTACCAACGAGAAATAGGGGAAAGTCATAGGCGATCGCGAGCAGAAAGGAGGCGATCGCTGATACGACCGCCGAGGCCAGCAACGTCCACCGTCGTCCCCACTCCGGCATGTCCGCCAGAGAACCACCCACGATACGTCCAAAAATTCCAGCAATGGCCCCGCTCCCAATGCCCAAGCCGACGACTGTAGCAGGCAACCCCACTTGATTCACGAAGTAAATCGGAGCATAGAACAGGGTAAAGCCCGTGCCCATTTGCGAGAGCAGTCGTCCGACAAAGAGAATCCAAACACGGAAGTCCAGGTCAGGCAGCCAGGATTTTAGGTGACGAGTCAGCCAGGTCATGGGGTAGAGCGCACGTAGCGGTTCCGAAGCATCTCTCCCAGCGTAGTGGATTCCTCCCCGGAATTGAGTCCATCGTTTGGGGAAAAGCGACCTCAAACATCTCTTTGAAGTGGTTGGTTTCACAGGGTTTTCACCTGATTTTTTTCAAGCCGTTGATTTTGCGTGAGCGACGCCCACGCAAAATCAACGGCTTGAAAAAATGGCGAGCCTGTTAAACGGTGTATGCCTGAACCAACTAGATGGAGTCCAGCCCTACTCTATCGGTGCCCACCTACAACGTCCACCGTATTTTTGTACTAATGCCCCTCGATCCCTTATCCTGGTAGCCAGACTCCCTGCTCCATCGCCATGCTCAGCTACCTTAAAGGCACCTTGATCGGTATTCAAAAAATTTCTGCCAATCGTGTGATTGCCGTTCTTGAAGTCAGTCAGGTTGGCTACGAAATTCAGATCGTGCCCCGGTTGGTCCAGAGTTTTCCTTCTGTCGGCGAAACGGTGCAGGTCTTTACCCACCAGCAAGTGCGGGAAGATCAAATCGTGCTGTTTGGCTTTGCATCCATGGCTGAACGGGATTTGTTTCGGCAACTGCTCAGCGTTAGTGGCATCGGCCCCCAGGCAGCGATCGCCCTCCTCGACACCCTGGGTCTCACAGAACTCGTGCAGGCCATTGTGACTAGCAATATCCGCGCCCTCTCCCGCGCTCCCGGCGTCGGGACCCGTACTGCCGAACGGTTAGCCGTTGAACTCAAAACCAAACTAGCTGAGTGGCGCAATCAATCCGGTCTCCTCAGTGCCCCAGACGCCACTCCTGTGTCAGCCGTCCAGGAAGATGTCGAGATGACACTGCTGGCCTTGGGCTACAGCAACAGCGAAATTTTGCAGGCCCTACAAGCCGTAGGACAGGAAAAAGCACTGGCCAAGAACGCCGATGCAGAAGTGTGGATTCGGGAGGCGATCGCCTGGCTCAGCCGCTAATAGCTATAGGAATTACGCAAGCCTGCGACCCACAGCACAAATGCTGAGCGCGAAATACACCACACTCAGCATGGCGAAACCAAAAACACTGTGCTGTTGGGCAATAACACTACCCAAACCTGATCCAAACTCCACAGCGAAGCGGCCTGACAACACCTATGCAAAATCTCCTAGGTCAAGGGGGTCTGGAGGACGGAGAGGCCCCTCCTCTAGACAGAGGATTTGGAGAGCGACGCGCTTCCCAGAGCCATACAACCCATATATAGCCTTCACTCTGCAAATTCTGTGGTGTGTCCCGCACTTTACAGAACACGATTCATAACCTATTAGTAGCGTTTTAACAGTCTCCACAACAGGCAATACCACTAGAAGAACCCTAGAGGTGCAAATCCCGATCAAGAAAGGCTTTCGCAGTCCCGTAGTGACCAGCTATGCATGGTATGATTATTGATTGTGACTTATTCAGGAACTTAGAAGATTCCCATGGCACTGGTACAGGAGCAAAAGCAACAAATCATTTCGGAGTATCAGGTTCACGATACCGATACTGGATCCGCTGACGTTCAAGTCGCAATGCTAACCGAGCGCATCAACCGTCTCAGCGACCACCTCAAGACCAACAAAAAAGACCACGCATCCCGCCGGGGTCTGCTGCAAATGATTGGTCGCCGTAAGCGCCTGCTGGCCTACATTCGTCAGCAAAGTCAAGAGCGCTATCGTGCCCTGATTCAGCGTTTAGGGATTCGCGGCTAAACCAGCTATGGCACCCAACCCTAAGCAGAAACCCAATTCTGATGCAGGCCGGACGGCTTTACCCTTTGAGCCCAAGCGTCGGAAGCCTGCTGAGAAAAAAGCCGAGAAGACCCCTGCTCCTGCCAGTTCCACCCGCAAGCCTTCGGGGAAAACGGCCTCCAGGGCAAATACGGGCATTCCTGATGCGGTTAGCAAGCGCATGGTTCGCCGTATGGCAGCCTTTTGTGGGGTTCCAACAGTCCTCGGTATCTCTTCATTCTTCGTCAGTTATCTGGCGGTTACTCAAGGGGTAGGGCTGCCTACATCAGCAGTTCTTTTGGTCAGCTTGGGGCTGTTTGGGTTGGGGGTTATTGGCCTCAGTTACGGGGTTTTATCAGCTTCCTGGGAAGAAGAACCGGGAAGCTTAGTTGGTTTCTCGGAATTTCGTACCAACTTTGGGCGAATGACTTCCGCATGGAAATCTGCAAAACAGGACAAGTCTTAATAAAGGCACAGATCCCGGTCAAGATTCCGTCAAGTCCATCCTGACCTCTCGGCACTCTACCTAAGGATGAACTTAAATCTGAGATGAAGACTGAAATTTTCTCAGTCCTTCCACCTAAATCTCCGCGCAGGATGTTGACATGATTGTAGTAATGAAACCCGGCGCTCCTGAGAGCGAAGTTGATCGCTTAGACGCAGAATTTCGTTCTCTGGGCTTGTCCCCTGAAAAGATCGTTGGTAAGCACAAGACCGTGATTGGGTTGGTAGGCGAAACCGTTGATATGGATGCCCTCCAGCTTCAAGACCTGAGCCCATGGATCGAACAGGTACTGCGGGTGGAAAAGCCCTACAAGCGGGTTAGCCGTGAGTTTCGTCATGGTGAGCCCAGCGAAGTCATTGTTTCAACTCCCAACGGCCCGGTTACTTTCAGTCAACATGCCCCTGTGGTTGTCGTTGCGGGTCCTTGCTCTGTTGAAAATGAAGAAATGATTGTGGAAACCGCACGCCGTGTTAAGGCAGCGGGTGCTCAATTTCTTCGTGGCGGAGCCTTCAAACCCCGCACCTCTCCCTACGCCTTCCAAGGCCACGGGGAAAGTGCTCTGGCGCTGCTGGCAGCAGCCAAGGAAGCAACCGGTCTGGGCATTATCACCGAAGTGATGGATGCCGCCGATATTGAAGTAATTTCTGAAGTTGCTGATGTGCTACAAGTTGGGGCACGCAACATGCACAACTTCTCCCTTCTGAAGAAGATGGGCGCTCAAGACAAGCCTGTCTTACTGAAGCGTGGCATGTCAGCCACCATTGAAGAGTGGCTCATGGCTGCTGAGTATATCGTGGCCGCTGGCAACTCAAACGTTATCTTCTGTGAGCGGGGTATTCGCACCTTCGATAACCAGTACGCTCGTAACACGCTGGATCTGTCTGCAATTCCTGTGCTGCGATCGCTCACCCACCTGCCCATTATGATCGACCCCAGCCACGGCACCGGCAAGTCTGAGTATGTGCCCTCCATGGCAGCGGCAGCTCTGGCAGCAGGTGCTGACTCCCTGATGATTGAAGTTCACCCTAATCCCTCCAAGGCGCTGTCCGATGGGCCTCAATCCCTGACACCCGATCGCTTCGATCGACTGATGACTGAACTTTCGGTCATTGGCAAAGCGGTAGGCCGTTGGGATACTCGGGTACCTGCTTTGATCTAGTTTTTCAACGCCTCACGACTGTTTGCATAGATTGGTTTTTAGTGGTGTGTCCCGTAGAGGTTACACACCACTTTTTTATAGGGTGTGGGGAAAGGGGCACTTCGTGCTTCTTTCACCACACCCTATCCACATGTCTAGAACACTACCTAATCGTCTTCGTTATTCTGATGAGACGATGAGGGGGGCTCGTCATCCTGCAAGCTCAAAATCTGCTCCTCTATCGTTTTGAGCATCTGGGCCAGAGCTGGAATAATTTCAAGTCGGGCACCACTCAGGGAAGATTCTTGTCGAGCGCGATCGCGCAACTCATTCAACTTATTTTGCAACTGTCGTGCAATACCCAAGGCATCCCGCTCCAGCAAAGCTAGTTGTTGCTGCTGGTAGAACCGTAAGGCCGCACCGCGCAGCACCTGCACTGTCGCTTCTTCACCATGATTTGACGGCATGAAGCGGCAGCGTAGAAGTAAGCGAGAGCCATTAAAAACGCGTTCCAAATCCACCTGTTTTGGTTTCTTCAGGGGAACCAGGGAAACATCGGCAAATCGCTTCAATTCACTCAATAACCCTCGAAACTTATCGAGGTCAACAGGGTCTAGCACAGATTTTAGTACGCCGTTCTGGCTCCAGAGCACTCTACCGTAATGCTCCTGACGTTCCAGGTAAAGGCGACCAATTCCCCCAACTAATACTCGGCCCAATAACTCTTGAAGTAACTCTCGGGGTGACAACGAGCCCAGTACTTCAACGGGGCTAGAAAGGTAATTAAAATTTAGCTTGAGGATTGGCAGGGGCTCTGCTAGCCCGGCAATATCCGAACTGGAAGCTGCTGGCTCGGCGGTAGACGGCGGTTCTACGATTTCCGTTAATGGTGCAGCCGCAAAGGTTACCTCCTGGATTGGAAGCTCCTGCTGTAGAGGTTGCTCCTCCTGAGCCACAGGAGTTTCTGAAGGCTTTACCTCAGGAGATGGCTCCTGTCTCAGCTCATCCACTAAGTTATCAGGGCTGTCTACTACCAGGGTGGGCTGCAAGTTGTGGTCAACCGGCTGCGCTGCACGAGAGCGGGCCGTGCGGCTTTCGGGCCGGGGGCGCTGTTCTACCTTATGCTCCCGTTGACCGGCATAATTCAAATAAGCCGTTAGCGACGCCTGCAAAGCTTCCGAGCTAATCTGCCGGGGTAGCACCATATAGTGGTGGTAGCTAATGATCCGCCGCACATAGTCAGAAGCGCTGCGATCATCAGGGCTTACCATCCCCAATATCAGCCGACTACCCTCTAGATAAAGAGGTAACACCTGATAGTAAAGACAAGCTTCAAAAGGCAGCACACCATCAATCAGAACGAACATTTGCTGAAAATCGATGCGTTCAGCCAGGTCGCCCTGAAAGTAGGTCAAGATGGAACGGGTAGACTGCCCGGAGGCATGAGGCTCCTGACCGTCGGATGGAGAAACCATAAAGTTGGGTAGAAGCGTGAGGTGGGATGCGCCTCAACGATCTTATGCCGAAGTATCGTTTGGAGCATCGTCATTATCCGATGCTGCACTCCTGAAGGCGTACGCCTCTAAGAGAATTTTAGTCCATTCGCTCTTCAGTTGGTGGAGCTTCACATTCCGCATACGAGCAACGTCCTCAAGGGTTTCGTGTTGCTTCACGTCTTGGATAAGCTGTTGCTGGTCAGGGGCGAGGCTATCCAGAAACACGGGCCACTGCTGAACTGAAAGACCCAAGTTATGCTCCAGTGTCGTTCCCAACCAGGTTCCTACCAGATCGGGCTGAAGTTTTGATGCAAAGACGTTTTTGGCGTGATAGCTGATCTTCTCACGCAAACGATAAACCTGCTTAATCGGCACATTCAGTTGGCTGGCGATCGCCTCCTGTGTCTTCCCCTGCACATGCAGTTCCAACCACCGGGCGGCCAGCGGGTCAACTTTTTCCTCTAAATATTGAGCAAACTCATCCATCACCGACTTCCGCAGAGCCTGTTGCTCTTCCCAGGCTTGTTGCTCCTGGTACTGCTCCAAGGCTTGAACATCCGTCAGACTCAGAGTACTTTCGGCTTCATCGTGACCGATCTCATCGGACACAAGACGAATGATGTCTCCGGTGGGAACCTGGGTCATGCCACCCCGCTGCGATCGCCGTAAATAATTCACAAAACGATACACAAGGAGCGGCTGATTGCGGATAGGTCTCAGACAATATTCTTCAATACTGGCCAATAGAAGCGAGTTCCGTAACCGGGGGTTGGGGGTACACTCAGCAATCCATTCCACCTGCTGGCGAATGTAGTTATCCCCCTGAATGAGTTCCTGCACAACCTCCTTCAACACGTCCATGACGCTGCGTTGGCGATCGCGCGACAACGAGACCCAGGTTTGAACTTTGCTACGAATTAGGGAAAGGCTTGCCAGTCGTTGTAATAGGTTACGGTACGCTGCATCCGGCCCTACCCCTAGATAGCGCTGTTGCAAAATTCGATAGCGATACTCCAGCGCTTGCTGAATGACCGTCCATTGAGCCGGGGGCAAACCCTCATAGCGCTCCATATCAGACCCTAACAACCAGTGAATGATACTGTCCTGGGTCGCCGCAGGCTGATTGGGATGGTCGGCCGCTAACCGCGCCTGCCACTCGTGTTTCAGTTCCTCCACCCGTGACATTGCAGAGTGTTCCTCGGTGAATGCGTGCAAGGGTAACTCCCCAATTTAGATCGATTTTCGATAGTTTTACTGAGAAGGTTTTATTTTTCTACCCACCATTTCCAGGAGTATTCCTGTTTCTGTTGATGTATAGCTGATATCAACAAAAACTGAAGCATTTCCCTGTTAAGGATACTTAGGATCGGGAAGAGTTGGAATCTTCCGGCAACTCTAAGGCCTTAACCAGTCGCTGCAACACTTCAATCACCTGATCCATCCGGGCGATCGCGGCATCATGGTTCTCCGCAAGGGTCTGCACAGCATCGCTCAGGGCAAAAATTTGGTACCCCTGCTGCTGCACCTGTTTCGATAGGCCATCTACATGATTGGAGAGCTTCTCAACAGTCTCCGTAGTTGCCAATACAGCCTCGCCAATGTGTTGAACCAGGGTGACTAATTCCTTCGTTTCCACTTTCTCTTGTTCCACAATGCTCCTCACGCACAATGGTTATGTTTAGCCTACTTCATAGCCCCCTGAATGTAGGGTTAATCCCCCGGTCATCCTACTCATTTTTCCAACTTATTTCTCCGTCAAGCAAAAATTTGCAGGAGTTTGAATCAAGGGAATGGACAGCAGTAGGTAGAATGGGGGTGCGATTGCGACCCTAATTTATAACGCGTAGTCTCGACAGTATGACCTCTGCCACTCCTGTCAAAACCCAGTACGAAGCGGTCATTGGGTTAGAAACCCATTGCCAGCTCAGCACCGAAACCAAGATTTTTTCGAGTAGTTCCACCCAATTCGGGGCCGATCCCAACACCAACATTGACCCCATCTGCCTAGGTTTGCCGGGCACCCTGCCGGTACTCAACGAGAAAGTGTTGGAGTATGCCGTTAAGGCGGGGTTAGCGTTGAATAGTACGATCGCCCCTTACAGTAAGTTCGACCGTAAACAATACTTCTACCCTGACCTGCCTAAAAACTACCAGATTTCTCAATACGATTTACCTATTGCCGAACATGGTTGGCTCGAAATTGAGCTAGAAGATGAGAGCGGCAACCCCACCCGTAAGCGCATTGGGATCACGCGCCTGCATATGGAAGAAGATGCCGGCAAGCTGGTGCATGGAGGGAGCGATCGCCTTTCTGGCTCTACCTTCTCTCTGGTAGATTACAACCGCGCCGGGATACCTCTCGTCGAAATTGTGTCGGAACCGGACCTGCGCTCTGGAGCAGAAGCCGCTGAGTATGCCCGTGAGCTGCGTCGCATCATGCGCTACCTGGGCGTATCAGACGGCAACATGCAGGAGGGCTCCCTGCGTTGCGATGTCAATATTTCCATCCGGCCGGTTGGCTCCGACAAGTTTGGCACGAAGGTCGAAATCAAGAACATGAACTCCTTCAACGCCATTGAACGAGCTATCAATTATGAAATTGAGCGGCAAATCAAA
This sequence comes from Leptolyngbya sp. PL-A3, assembly GCF_039962325.1. Classification (NCBI taxonomy): domain Bacteria; kingdom Bacillati; phylum Cyanobacteriota; class Cyanophyceae; order Leptolyngbyales; family Leptolyngbyaceae; genus Leptolyngbya; species Leptolyngbya sp. PL-A3. The sequence goes on along the minus strand of NZ_JAMPLB010000019.1, from coordinate 110,612 downwards.
GCTTTGGAGTCGAACGAGCCCATTGTTCAAGAAACCCGGCTTTGGGAAGAAGGCTCTCAGCGCACCATCAGCATGCGCACCAAGGAAGGCTCCAGCGATTACCGCTATTTCCCAGAACCGGACCTAGGGCCCATTCAGGTCACACCCGAACAGTTGGAAACATGGCGATCGCAGCTCCCCGAATTGCCAGCTCAAAAGCGCAACCGTTATGAAACTGAGCTGGGGCTCTCCTCCTACGATGCACGCGTGTTGACAGATGACCTGGCGATCGCCACTTACTTCGAGGCTGCGATCGCCGCTGGGGCTACTCCCAAGCCCGCCGCCAACTGGATCATGGGCGACATCAGCGGCTATCTCAATAACGAGAAGAAGTCCATTACCGAACTTCCCCTCACCCCGGAAGCCTTAGCCGAGTTGGTGAGCTTGATTGAAGCCAATACCATCAGCAACAAGATTGCCAAGGATTTGCTACCTGAACTTCTCACTCAAGGCGGCTCCCCTAAAGCCCTAGTGGAAAGCAAAGGATTGGTGCAGGTTTCTGATCCGGGTGTGATTGAGGCTGCCATTGATGAGGTGATCGCCGCTCACCCGGACGAGCTTGAGAAGTACCGGGGTGGTAAAACCAAACTTCTGGGCTTCTTTGTCGGCCAGGTCATGAAGCGGACCGGAGGCAAGGCTGATCCGAAACTGACCAACGAGCTGCTGACCAAGAAACTAAACGGATAGAACCTGTCTAAAGGGGGATGTGGCGATCGTGCGCACCCCCTTTAGCATAAATAAAATAATCTAAACTTATATGCAAATCTTAGAATGATAAGAAAACAAAGAAAAAGCCAAAAAAGATCTGTCGAGGGGGGTGACACCCCTCACCCCTGGGATGGCATAATATGATAAGTAGATGCACCCTGATGGTAGGGAGAGTTCCCAAAAGACTCTCCCTTTTTTTTATGCTTTTTTGGGTTTGGCAAGAGGGATGTATTGCATAGTGCTGCGCTCAATTCGGTTGTGGCAACAAGAGGATTTGCAGCATTGCCTGAGGTTCTTCCTTTGCCACAACCGAATTGAACATAGCTATAGAATGGATCAGAGATCTCTGCCAAATGCACGTAAACCATGTTTGAAGCCTTAGCCGATCGCCTGGAGGGAGCCTGGAAAACGCTCCGGGGTTTGGACAAAATTTCTGATACCAACATCCAGGAAGCCCTGCGGGAAGTTCGTCGGGCGTTGCTAGAAGCTGACGTCAACTTGCAAGTGGTGAAGGAATTCGTCGCTGAGGTACAAGAAAAAGCTCAGGGCGCGCAGGTTGTCAGTGGTGTTAACCCCTCTCAACAGTTCATTAAAGTTGTTTATGACGAGTTGGTTGAGGTCATGGGGGAGACGAATGTGCCCCTGGCTGAGGCAGATACTGCCCCAACCGTCGTACTGATGGCAGGCTTACAGGGGACGGGTAAAACAACGGCCTCTGCAAAACTAGCTCTCCACCTCCGCAAGCAAAACCGTAGCGCACTGCTGGTCGCCACTGACGTTTACCGTCCTGCTGCTATTGATCAGCTCATTACCCTGGGTAAGCAAATCAACGTGCCCGTGTTTGAAATGGGCACAGACGTAAACCCCGTTGAAATCGCACGCCAGGGGATTGCCAAAGCCAAGGAAGACGGTATTGATACCGTTATCGTTGACACGGCCGGTCGTTTGCAGATTGACCCGCAGATGATGGCCGAATTGGCCCAAATCAAAGAGGTGGTGCAGCCCCACGAAGTGCTGCTGGTGGTGGACGCCATGACTGGCCAGGAAGCCGCCAACCTGACGCGCACCTTCCAGGAAGAGATTGGCATTACCGGAGCCATCCTGACAAAGATGGATGGCGACACCCGTGGGGGAGCTGCTCTCTCCGTACGACGGATTTCCGGTCAACCTATTAAATTCGTTGGGGTTGGTGAAAAAGTCGAAGCACTGCAACCTTTCTATCCAGACCGGATGGCCTCCCGCATTCTGGGTATGGGTGACGTGCTGACCCTGGTAGAAAAAGCCCAGGAAGAAGTGGATATTGTAGAAGCCGAAAAGCTTTCGCAAAAAATTCTGGAAGCTCAGTTCGACTTCGATGATTTCCTGAAGCAGACCCGATTGCTTAAGACAATGGGTTCCCTGGGGGGCATCATGAAGATGATCCCCGGGATGAACAAGCTCTCAGGTGAGCAACTGGAGCAAGGAGAAACCCAGCTCAAGCGAGCTGAGTCCATGATCAACTCCATGACACGGGAAGAGCGCAAGAACCCTGATCTGTTGGCTGGATCTCCCAGTCGTCGTCGTCGTATCGCCAAGGGCTCAGGCCTGGGCCTGGATGATGTCAGCAAGCTGGTCAGTGATTTCCAGAAAATGCGTACTCTCATGCAGCAGATGAGCCGAGGGCAGTTTCCAGGTATGCCTGGCATGGGAGGAGGACTGGGTGGATTGTTTGGGGGAGGCGGAGCCCCTGCCATGGGCGGTGGAATGCCTCCTGGAGCGGGTATGCCACCGCCAGGTTGGCGCGGTTACCCCGGCGGTGTGGCCCCTACTAGCAAACAGAAAAAGAAAAAGCCCAACAAGAAGAAAAAGGGCTTTGGTAGCCTCTGACGGGTAATGCGTCTGAAGTGCAGGAGCAGGCACAGCCATCAGCGATCGCTAAAGTTGTGCTTTCTCCCTACCTGTTGTGATAGCATTACTAACTGGGCGTTAAATGCCTTTTCTATCTATTAGGTGGTAGGCTAAGTGCCATTCACCTGATCTATCCACTCAATTCTCTGGAGTTAGTTTTTCAGGCATGATCAAGCTGCGTTTGAAGCGGTACGGAAAAAAATTCGCCGCTAGCTACCGTATTGTGGCGATGCAAAGCACCTCTCGCCGCGACGGCCGTCCGTTGGAAGAGCTGGGTTACTACAACCCCCGCACTGAGGAAGTTAAGATTGACGTTCCGGCCGTCGTTCGTCGTCTACAGCAAGGCGCTCAGCCTACTGAGACCGTGCGCCGCATCCTCGAAAAAGCTGATGTTTACGCTCAAGTGAATGCCTGAATCTCCTGTGCCTGATGTAACTAACACCGCGTCCAATACTCACCCACCGGACTTTGAACGGTTGGTACGATTCCTCGTGACGCCTTTTCTTGAGTCCCCCGATGCACTCAAAGTAGATTGTGAAGTGCGCCCATCCCGACAAAAAGCGCTGATTCGCATTGCCTTTGAGGGGGAAGAGAAGGGCAGAGTTTTTGGGCGCGGTGGGCGTAACATCCAGGCCATCCGCACCGTTGTAGAAGCGTTCAGTCAACTGGCAGGCTACACGGCGCACTTAGATGTTTACGGCAGTTCCAGTGCCAACCACCGGGACGGCGGCCCTCCCCGAGAACGAGACGGAGGGGGAGGCCATTCGCGTCCAGACCGTCGCCCTGGCCCACGTCGTCCTCCTCGACATTAGCGGCCTATTTTATGGCAACAGCCATCACGATTGAACTTCCCAGTGTAGACAGTGCGATCGCCCTCGCAGGCCACCGGGAAGAGAACTTAAAACAACTCTCGAAATTGACTGGCGCGACCTTTGTTTTACGGGGTCGCGATCTTGTTGTGTCGGGTACTGAGTCACAGGTGCAGCAGAGTGAGAGCTTAGTGCGATCGCTCCAATCCTATTGGAGTGAAGGCCGAGCCATCACTGGAGTTGACATCCTGACGGCTCGACACGCCCTTGATACACACCGCACAGATGACTTGCAGACGCTCCAGAAAGATGTTCTGGCTCGTACCCGTAAGGGTGATGATATTCGCGCCAAAACCTTTCGCCAGCGGCAATATATCGAAGCGATTCGCAATCACGACCTAACGTTTTGCATTGGGCCTGCGGGAACGGGAAAGACGTTCCTCGCCGCAGTGATTGCGGTGCAGGCGCTACTTTCTAATCAGGTGGAGCGGCTAATTCTTACGCGCCCTGCCGTAGAAGCGGGGGAACGCTTAGGTTTCTTGCCAGGGGATTTGCAACAGAAAATCGACCCGTATTTGCGTCCACTGTACGATGCGTTGTACGAGTTGATTGAGCCCGAAAAAATCCCCAATCTTATGGAACGGGGAATTATTGAAGTGGCTCCTCTCGCTTATATGCGAGGTCGGACACTCAACAATGCTTTCATTATTTTGGATGAAGCCCAAAATACAACGCCTGCTCAAATGAAAATGGTGCTGACGCGTCTGGGGTTTCGCTCCAAGATGGTGGTGACAGGAGATGTCACCCAGACAGATTTGCCCAGCACACAAACATCTGGGCTTTCGGTAGCGATTAATATTCTCAAGAATGTTGAAGGCATTTCCTTCTGTCAGTTGACGAAGGCAGATGTGGTGCGACATGCGTTGGTGCAGCGGATTGTGAGTGCTTACGAAGCCCACGAGAATCATTAATCACTATAGTCACTAAAAAACTTCAGTTCGGGATAAGCTGAAGTGCTCATTTTGACGTGCGCAAAGCGCACGCCAAAATCAGCGTTTTCGAGTGCCGCGCAACGCGTGGCACTCGAAAACGCCCTTAACCCGAACTCAGGTTAAAAATGAAGAAGTCGCCGTTCCTGAGGGATGGCGACTTCTTCATTTTGGTGAGCATGAGTGTCCTTACCCTTACCCTTGACGTTGCTCTAGTTTGAGATCAATTTTTTGTTCAGCGGCAAGACGTTCGAGGGCGTAGCTTTCCATATCAACGAAGTGCATGGAGGCGACGAGGGTAGGGTGCACGTGCTGGATTAGGCGATACATTTCCTGGGCGATCGCTCGATACGTTGGATGCCCCTGCCGAGCACTCCGCAGCTCCACAAAGTGATAAACCTCGCGGAGATTGAGCTTCATTCGCCAGCGCACCCGGTAAGCGAAGGGCACAACATATTGAGACGCAATGGGCAAATCTTGCGCGATCCATTCGGTGGTTTCAGCAGCTTTTTCCAGAGCGTTGCGGTAGGGTTCGGCTAGCCCGGCTTCTTCTAGCTCGGGGGGAATCATGTGGCCGTGACGGACGGTGTAACGCTGACGCTCCTGAGTAAGCACGCGGTGGCGATGGAGGTCGCGATAGGCTCCTAAATCGGCCAGCACATCGAAGGTGTAGTAAGTTTCTTCAAAAGCACGGCCGGGCCGATGGAAGCGGGAGGCGCGATCGCCCACATAGGTCTGAATAATCTCCTCACGCTCTGCCACCGAAAGTTCGGTAGCTTCTATCAGAAGTTGTTCGAAGGCGAGGTCACTGTGGGGATAGAGAATAGCAGCAATGACTTTCGCTTCTGCGTCCGGGTCGTACTCGACTAACTGGACATGCGATGGGGGCGGGAGTGCTGAGGTCGCGAGGCGTTTCTGGGTGAGGTGTTGCGTGCGATCGCGATTAGTCGATAGGTAGCGGGCATATTGCAGCCCCCGCTCAGACTTAGAGCGTTTGACAAAAGACGGAATCATCTGGTCTAAGGCTTCCTGCATGGAGGCTCCCAAAGCATGAACCTCCGCATGAGGGGAAGCAGCCAGCTTAACCAACAAATATTCAAAGGCTCGCCCATTACCAAACAGACCAACATTCGTTAAGGTGGCCATGGGTAGCAAGCCCCGCAACAAATCTAGTGCTTTGGCACGAGTCGCATTGTAATAAGCTCGATCTGAGGTATTGGCGTCTTTCGGTGTACAAGACTGAACCCAGGCCAGCAACGGCTCAACTAATGTTGTGTAGGTTTCAAATAGATGATCGAGAGTTGCTTCGTAAAGAGACGCATGGGATGAAGCCATGATAGAAGCTTCTCGATGGTAGCGATACCGGCCATTGACCTTACGGTTAAAGGGCACGTATCGGGTAGACTTCTCCAGCGGAGAAATGCCGAGGCGGCTATCTTCCAGGGCTTTTGCAGCGATATTGCTGATTCCCTCACAGGCCAGGTGAGCGCCACCCAACTCCGCTACGGAGTCGTCACCGTACCCAACCAGAACGCGATCGTAAAAGGCTTCGGCCTGCTGAATGGCGACAATCTGCTCTCCATCCTGCGTTGAGCCACCGACAATGCGGGAAAAGTCGGCTTCGGGTGCTTTGATAAATTCGTCTAGCAGAATGCGTCGCAGATCTTTATCACTGCGGCTATAGCGAGAAAACAGCGCACCTTTGACGACTTCTGGTAGATTGCGTAGGCCAAATATTGGACTATCTAAGCTCGTGACAAACGGCTCCAGCAATGCCTCTTCTTGATGAGTTAGGGAATTTTCTAAGCCGTCCGCCATGCTGCATCCACCACAGAGGTTATAGGGCAAACAATTCTATCAGAAACCCTACCTATTGGGTATAGATATAGATGCCAAACGCAATAGGTAGGGTTTAAGGCGTTACCAGGGGCTACCAATCATTGTGAAGCCTGCCCAGTAGTAGGGGTGTGCCAAGTTAGGCGTACTACCCTTGTCAAATTCGGAAGGCAACTCAATTACACTTCCCCGACGACGGCTAACAAGGCTTCTGCCATCCAGTTGTACTTCTCCCCTCAGCATAGCCAGTTGAGCTTGACGCAGGGCTTCTGCCTTCATGGGGACATCCTGCAAGTTCTGGTAGAACTCGGTCATCAAAGCCAGCGTGCCTGCGTCAGATACATACCATAAGCTAGCCAGAGCACTTTGAACCCCAGCTTGAAGAGCCAACCCCGCAAAACCCAACTCAGCCTGTGCATCTCCCATAGCTGTACGGCAAGCACTTAACACCAGCAGATTAACAGGTGGATTGTTCAGGTTCATTTGTCGTAGTTGATCGAGCTGTAGCCGCTGATCCCAGAATTGGATGTAGGAATTGCTAGGATCGCCGGGTCGGAACTCGCCATGGGTAGCCAGGTGAACAATGCCAAAAGGCTGGGCGTCGCGCTGCGCCAGTAGGTTTTTGAGGGTAAAGTCTTGATTTAAAAAGTACTCGCCTCGCCAAACTTGAGTAGCAACCTCCTCCAACTCAATGGGGACGGCAGGAAGCGGTAGCTGATCCGTAAACTGGGAAGCCCCCATTGCCAGAACTTGGTTGTTGCGAATGTCGCGGTAGCGGGTATCTACCAGAGCAAGGCTCGGCATTAGGCCAATGCTGTAGCGCTCGACCAGGAAGTGCTGACCATCGTGGAGGGCTGCTACGGGGAGCGATCGCAACCCCTGGTCAAAAATAAACGCCAGATTGTCAATCCCCTGACCCTGGAGATCCTCCTCTAGAGGTGCGACTAGCCACTGGTAGAGTTGCTGAGCTGGAGCCAGGTAGGAGGCCGTACGGGTGCGGGCGGGATTGGTCACTTCATTGCGAAAGCGGGCAGCGGTGGCAAGCACTTGCGATCGCGTCGTTTGTAAAACGCGTTTGCGGATGAGATCTCCTTCCGGAGTGACTAGCACCAGTTCTAACGAGTCGTTTCCTGAGTCGCCCGTATCCACGGCCCTCGGGACAAAGTTGACATAGACCAACGCTGGGGTAAGCCCGGTAGCCTGGGCCACATTCGATAGGGTACCCTGGACCCCCTGAAGCGACAGTGCGCCACTCTCAGGCAAACCAAAGTAATCCTCAAAGTCATCGGAAAACTCCTGGTCGATCGTCCTTGCAGTATTCTCTACCAGGCCATCGGAGGTCTCGTTATCAAGAGGCCTAGCCACGTCATCCAGCTCGGAATCTTCATCGAGCAGAGGATCTCCATTGAGCAGAGGATCTCCATCCTGTGAACCGGGATTAGCCTCGCGCGATCGAATGGCAATGTTGCCCTGGGTATAGTCACCCTCGAAGGATTGCGAGGGAGCAATGGTAGAACGACCAGAGGTGATACTTCCAGCAGTTCCGTTAACCGAAGCGTCTCCTACCGTAAAGGGGATATCCTGTGCAGCACCACCATGGGTGATGTCGACGGGACCACCCCACAACCCTCCTGTCGTATTGATGCTGATCAGACTGCCATTCCCGTCAGCATTTGTCCCCCCCGTGGCCCGGAAAAAACGATTCGTGACAATGCTGACTGCCCCGCCCCGCCCGTCAGTTCCCCCACGGGCATCAATTTGCTCCACTTGCACATCACCTGCGGGATTAATTAACACATCTCCGCCAGAACCTATCGAACCGCGGGTGAAAATGCCACCGGTTTCAACCGTACCGGCGGCCTGCAGTGTGACATTCCCACCCTCAACACCAGAGGCCAAAAGATTGCCTGTCTGAATCCTGAAGGCTTCGGTGAGGGTTAGATTACCAGCCGCTCCAGTTGACGCAGAGCTGGTGAGGTTGCCGGTCACAATTGCACCCGCAGCTTGGAAGAATTGGTTTCCCCCGCGATCGCGCCCCAATGTATTCACATCCCCAATCCGGATAGATCCCTCCCGACTCACCAGGCTCACGTCCGTTCCTGTTCCGCCAGAGGTGGCAGCAATGCTATTGATTGTTTGGGTTCCCTGCGACCCAATCCAGATAGGATCACCGACTCCATTAATTCCGGAGCTTGCCAGGATGTCTTGCAAGGCCAGGGTGCCACCAGCTCGAAGGGCGATCGCCCCACTCCCGGTTTCCCCGGAGGTGGTGACGGTACCGGCTTGAAGGTTGCCATCAACTGCGGCCAGTCGAATACGGCCTCCTGAGTAGGGCAGGTTGGATGTGCCACCGATCGCCTGGGTACTTACATTGCCAACCTGCACATCACGGGTAGATTGCAGGTTCACTGAGCCGCCGGGGCCATCCGTTCCAGTAGCGGAGACATCCCCTGCAATGGTTAGATCACGACCCGCCCGCGCCACAATATCCCCTCCGGCACCAAGGTCAGAATCAGCATTCAGCTCCCCATTGATCCGGATATCCCTCCGGCTTTGAAGGTTAATATCCCCAGCCCGATTTCCAAAGGTATTCACGCTGCCCCGAATCACAATGTTGCGCTGGGCCAGCACAACAATATCGCCAGAGGTTCGAGCTAAGGTAGCCGCATCCAGAGTGCCAGCAGAGGTAAACCGGGCGCGGGAGTCAATGAAAATATCTCCCCCTAAGCCCGTAGAGGCATCGGTTGAGATACCATCAGCTCTGGTGACGCGAATATTACCGCCCGGCAGGCTAAGGTCTGGCTGGTATTGCGTACTGAGGAACACCTGGCCATTGGGAGCATCAATCAGGATGGAGCCAATGGAAATGTTGGCCGATGTCGGCCTTGCTTGAATACGCAATCCAGGAGGTAGGGGCGTACCAGATATGCCTGAACCCACCACGTTGGGTTGCACCCCAGCCCGAATATCTAGCGTTGGCCGTTGTCGACCGTTGATCAATATGCTGTCGCCATTCGAAAGCGTGACGGTCTCCTGCAAGCCGTTCGTCGGATCTGCCCCTGTAATCGTGATGCTTCCGGGTATCACTACACGACCTGATGCAATGACGTGGAGTGAGGCTCCGGTATAGCTGTTAAAGCTGACATTTCCCTGGGCTCGAATGATGGGATCGTAGGGACTGAATAGATCACCCATGTCCCCGTCCAACTGGCGAATTCGGAAGTTACCTCCACTGAAAAAGTGGGCGTCGGCACTAACGGTTTGAGCCGATCGCAATGTCATATCGCCCCCTGACCAGAAGCCACTATCTGGATGGCTGAGGGCAAAAACATCGACCTGGCTGTTGCCACGCAGCACTAAGTCATCCCCAGCGATAATCCGCACTGCATTCGTATTGCTATCGCGTATCTGCAGGCGATCGCCAGCCAACAAAAACAGATCGTCAGCCGCCTGCACCTGCGCTTCACTCAGCAACAGGTCATCTGCTGCGGATATCAGCATATTTCCACCCCATACAGAAGGGTTGGGCGATCGCCCCAGGGCCACATCGCCTGCTGTGATGATGCCACTACCTTGCAATCGCACCGTACCATCGGCACTCACCGTCAATTGCGAAGCATTGTTCAGGCCACCTCCCGTCAACAGTTCAGGTAAAGTCGCCGGACGCAGATTCAGATTCTCGTCAGCCAGCCCTTCTAGCTCTAAGCTCAGAAGACTACCCTCCTGAGACAGGCGTACACGGCTTGAACCGGGCACTGCTGTCACGGTGAGATCGCCATTGGGGGCCGCCAGGCTGCCTGTGTTAATGACGGTCCCTGCGAAGAGAGACAGGTCACCGTTCGCCACCCGAAGATTACCGAGGTTAGCGATCGCCCCTGGTTCTTCCAAAGCAAAGGAAAAGTTTGTGGGATCGCCCACCAGGTTGCTGTAGTTCGTGTCTCCAACCACAGAAAATTCTCGCACTCCGAAGCCGATTCCCGTCGCGGTCGTAGCAACGAAGCTACCCGGTAGATCGAGCCGGGCCTGGGGGCCAAAGATGATCCCCGATGGGTTGATCAGAAATAGGTTGGAGTTGCCGCCGACAACTCGCAGCAGCCCGTCAATCGTAGACGGATCGCCTCCCACAACGCGTGCCAAGATATTGCGAATGTCTGCCTGGGATTGGAAAAGGGCAATTTGATCAGCGGTCAAACCGAACTGCTCAAAGCTATGAAATAGATTCGCGCCATCCTGCGAAGTGCGGCCTCCTGTGACGCGGATACGATCGCCCTGCACCTGTACCTGAGTACCCGTACCATCGGCTGCGGGTTGAATGGTTTGGGCGAGTGCGCGCTTCCCCAGAAGCAAGCTCAGCAATATTAGCGCCCCCAACCCCCACCGTCTCTGTTTTTGGTCCATGCTCCCTCCCTATCCCTCGGCTTTCGATCTGCGTCCCCAGACACCATTCCCCAATACATCAAGCTGCATTGGGAAACTTTAGGCAAACTTCTTTAGGATAGGCCAGGGATTCATCTCCTGCCCAGAGTGAACTTCTGCGCAGACTGACCATGCCACGCCTGTTTTAACACGACCTTCGCCGAATCGCAGCCGGACCTGAAGCAGGAATGGACAGGAATGGACAAGTCGTGAGGACTCAAAACTCAAGTTCTTTAGAAATCTGGGGAGCAGCTCTTCGTGTAGCTGTAACCGACAACAGTGCGTTAGTCCAGGCTATATTAGGTCGTGCGATCGCCCCTGCTCCAGTTCCTCAACGGTTCTATCCTTTATGTCGCCTGTCTACCGATCGATACCCCTTCCCAAGCTGATGAAGAACGAGAGATGGATGCGGGCCCAAGGCCCAGATCTATCTCTCGCACCTCCTCAGCTCCGACAATGCCGTCAGCAACGTTCAAAACTTAGACTGTCTCACCATGGGCTTTGGTTGTGTGGGTTGTTGTTGGTATGGCTTCTGGGTGGCGGCTCGGCCTGGGCAGGACCTTTATCTCAACGGCTAGCGACATTTCCTAACTGGGAGGAACGGCCCATTGTTCAAGCGGCAGTAGGAGATTTGTACTACCCGGATTGGGCCGCAGGTACCTGGGATGTCGCCACAACTCTGGTGGATATGGTCGCACCTCTGGCTCCAAATGTTGTGACCCCCGGATTTGAAAGTAATCGCTCTTATTTAAATCAGCCTATTCGGTTTCAGGCCCGCTTCGTGCCGGAACAGCGAGAGCCGCCGAGTTGGCTACCCATATCGATCCCCCGCACCCCACCCATTGTGGCCGATCGGGCTTTCAATGGAGAGAACTTGGCCCATGCTTACCTGGATTCCCCTACCGGACAAAGTCCTGTATTGGCCGTTAAAGTAGATCCAGAAAACCCCAACCGCCAGCTGACAGTATTGCAAGGCAAACGCCTGTTAGTTTCAACCGTGACTGCCCGCGCCACCGAGCGCCCTGACGACAACCAATTCATCACTACGGAAATTTTTCAGCAGGAATTTCGTAGCTCACCGCAAATCTATTTGAATCAGGTAGAAACAACCACCGCTTATCAACGCTTTCCCGAAACACGTCCGGGAGAGCCCAGCCTCACAGCGGATCAAGTAACGGCAATTTACCTATCGCCCCAGGATCCTGATTTTACTCAGGCAGGCGATCGCCCCGTTGCCCTCTACCGCTACCGCCTGGAGTTCTATCCAGCCAATTCTGACGAAACGACGACCTCATAAATTTGCCCATTTCCGGCTGACCCGATGCGTCTTCCTCTGGTCTACCATCCCGATTATGTTGCGCCCTTGCCTCCTGGCCATCGATTTCCTATGGCCAAATTTGGCAAGCTTTACGAGTTGCTACTCACCGATGGGGTCGCGACCCCAGACCAATTCTTCGAGCCCGAACTCCTCCCCCGGGACCATATTGAACTGGTGCATACCCACGCCTATGTGCAGGACTACTGCAGCGGCAGTCTTTCCCCTAAAGCCATGCGCCGCATTGGCCTGCCCTGGAGCCCAGCTTTGGTCAACCGCACCTGCGTCGCTGCCAGTGGAACACTGCTAGCAGCTCGTCTGGCCTTACAAACAGGACTGGCCTGTAATACAGCTGGAGGAACGCACCATGCGTTCCCACACTATGGCGCAGGCTTCTGCATTTTCAACGATTTGGCGATCGCCGCTCGAGTCGTCCAACAACTGGGGATCGCCCAGAAAATCTTGATTGTCGACCTGGACGTACACCAGGGCGACGGCACGGCCTACATCTTCCAGGACGATCCCAGCGTCTTCACCTTCTCCATGCACTGCGATATCAACTTCCCCAGCACCAAGCAGAACAGTGATCTGGATGTTTCCCTCCCGACTGGCATGGAAGATGATGCCTACTTGCAAACCCTGGCCCATTACCTGCCTGATGTCCTGAGCCAGGTACGGCCCGATCTGGTGTTTTATGACGCTGGAGTGGATGTTCATGAAGGCGATCGCCTTGGCAAACTGGCTCTCACCGATGCAGGCCTGCGTCGTCGCGATCTCCAGGTGCTTCACACCTGCATCTCCCGAGGGCATCCCGTCGCCTGTGTGATTGGTGGCGGCTATGCCGAAGACATGGAGGCACTGGTCTATCGCCACTCCATTCTCCACCGGTCAGCGGATGAGATTTTTCGGCAATTTCAGCTGTAACGATTCAAGAGGGGGAGCTTCGCTCCCTCTCTTGAATCCTTATCCGACGTTCACTCGTTTTTCAGATACTCGACGGGATCGCCGCCTAGGCAATGTTAATCGGGGACGAATGCCCTCGGGATCGCGCCACTGCACCCAATCCCGCAACTCACCTAATAGAGAATTGGACGCGCTACGAATTTCAACTAGAGCCATCCCGACTGACAACACCATCACACCATTTCCCACCGCGAACATCACCATCGAAGCTGGGATCAACCAATCCTGGTTCCACAAGCTCCGCAAGGCTAGCATTAGCGAGCTGATCAGCAGCAGCAACAACGCACTGTAAGCAATCAAAATGCTGGCGTGGATTTGTCTGTAGTGCCGACGTAACTCCTGCTGCTGGCTTTTCAACTGTTGAAAGCGATCGCCCTGTAAAATTGCCGTGCCCATCAGTTGCTCGCGGTATTCCCGGTTAATCCAGTGCAACTGTTGCTGAAGTGTTCCCTGACGCACCAGCAACCCCATCAGCACCAACCCACATACCGCCACCATTAGGGTTGAATTGAGAATGAGCTGAATCAGTTGACTCGTTTGCTCAACGGTCATGGCGATCGCCCCCACATAAGATACAAACAGAGAAAAAGCCTAAAAAAAGTAGCCAAAAAGTACAAACGTATTAATACTCTATATCAATTGAGCGAGGGAGCAAGGGTATTCTAGAAACTGTCACATAAAAGTCTGGAAACGTTCACAGATCAAAGTTATGCTGTGTTCGCAAGTAGGTGTGAGGTCCGTTCATTTTTTACACAACGTAATGATTTTCTGCCGTACCGACCGCGAGAATCGTCGTAGTTGTTACAGAGGAAAACCGCACCCTCCTCGCAAGCTTAGAGAGTGGTAGCTGACAATCTTCAGGGGGCTTACCGTTTTTGCCAGGTTTGCGGAATTTCAATTATCCGGTCCAGCAGGCCGGAGGTTTGCCACAGCCCTCCCGCTGCTGCTCAGGCTCCTTGTTATGCCCGTCTTTTTTACAGCGAGTCGTAAACTATGCCTCAATCTCCTCGATTTCGTTCGTCCTTGCATCCTCTCTTCTTGGGAAGTGCAGCGGCGGCTGGTGCAGCTCTTTCCATTGTTAACCCCCTCTTCAGTACCGCTGTTCAAGCATCCCTAGAAGACAGCCCCAAGGCCGTTTTGGATGAGGCATGGCAAATTGTTAACCGCAGCTACGTCGACAGCAACTTTAATCAGGTCAATTGGCAGGAAACTCGCCAAGAACTGCTGAGCCGTGAGTATAGCTCCCGCAACGAAGCTTATGCAGCTTTGCGACGAGCGCTACAACAACTGGATGATCCCTATACGCGCTTCATGACTCCTCAACAGTTTGAAGCACTCACCAACCAAACCTCTGGGGAACTCTCTGGCGTTGGAATTCGCCTGAGCAAAGATTCCAGCACGAATGCCTTGGTGATTGTAGAACCGATCCCCAACTCCCCTGCGGCTGAGGCTGGAGTGCAGCCAGGCGATCGCATTCTCTTCATCGACGGAGCGGCTACCGATGAAATGACCCTGGAAGAAGCTTCTGAACGGATTCGCGGAGAGGAGGGTAAACCTATCACTCTACACCTCAGCCGCAATGGTGGTAATGGATTCGACGTAATCCTGACCCGCGCCCGGATTGAGCTCACGAACGTCACCTATAACCTTCGCCAGGAACGGGATATGAAGGTTGGGTACATTCGTTTGACCGAGTTTAGCGCCCATGCCGACGAACAGATGCAGGAGGCCATTCAGAATCTGTCTGAACAGGGAGCCGATGGCTATGTTCTAGACCTGCGGGGAAACCCCGGTGGCCTTGTGGATGCCTGTTTATCGATCGCTCGCATGTGGATCCAAAATGGTACCCTGGTACGCATTGTGGACCGAGTTGGAACGAATGAATCGGCTCTGGCTGACAACAGCGCCCTCACCCGCTTACCCCTGGTTGTCCTGGTAGATGGCAACTCCGCCAGCTCCAGTGAGATCTTAACAGGAGCATTAAAGGATAATGGACGGGCGACAGTTGTAGGTAGCCAGACATTTGGTAAAGCCCTGGTGCAATCCGTTCATGAGCTTTCGGATGGCTCTGGGTTAGCCGTAACAATTTCTCACTATTACACCCCCGACGGCACCGACATCAGCCACCGAGGCATTACTCCGGATGTCCCCATCAACCTGACAGAAGCTCAACAAAGACGCCTCGCCACCGAGCCCAACGCTTTGGCAAGCCAATCTGACCCACAATATACCCGAGCGATTTCTGTCCTTCACAACGATGTCATCGCCTGGCGTAACAACCCCGATAATCGGGTTTCGCCATCGGCTCAAACAGCTCCTAGCTCTGAAGTTGGAGCCCGTGTCCTGCACCCGTAGCTCGTTTCAGGCAGCCTGCTAACGGTATGGAGGATGGGCGAAAAACCTATCCTTCATATTCCCAGTTCTATTTCCATCAAACCTCTATCATTCGATAGGGATCAGGTTAAATCCCTCAGATTGTGCTTACTAGAGACTGAGCACAATTCAGAAGGTTTATATCCCTTTCTATCTGACGAAGAGGGGTGAGTGCTGAACACTCACCCCTCTTCACGCTTAATCTGAAGAGCAGTAGTTAACTTGAGTTCGGGTAAGGGTATTCGCCTGAACTCCATTAAGAATCGCCCGCCACCATTCCTCGCACAATATCCGAGTCGTTAAAGTTAGTTCCTCAGATGATGTTTGTGGGGTTGGGCATGTCCACTCTCGTAGAATCTGAGCGTACCCGCAGAGTAAAGTGGCTGAACGCCGGTGCTCCCTGCCGAGCGCGAGCAACCAGGCGAATGGTTATAAGCACCTTCAGAGGCAACCGGCAGCAGTCCCTGGAAGAGATTTTGTGGGTTAAACCGTAGCCAGGCTGGCAGAGTGTGGCCATTGCTCAGTTGAGCCTGATGGCTCAGGCGATCGCCCCGATTCCCATCGATAAAAGTGCTGCCCGGAAAGCGGAGGCTAAATAAAACGAAGCCATTCAGGAAGGGCAGCCCCATTGCTCAGACGTGCCTTATAGGTGAGGCGATCGCCATTTAGATCTACAATCGTTGGCTAAAACGCCATTCAGGGCAGTAACGGTCGGAATAGTATCTTCGTTCAGGGTGTACTGGTCGGCGATCGCTCCGTGAATATTCTTACAATCCACATTGCGATGATAAAAATAGGCGATCGCATTCAGTAAAAAAACGGTTTTATATACACAACTGTTTTTACTCCGTACTCATAACAGTACACAGTAATGTTCCATTTAAATCCAAATCCTGTTTCTGATGGCATCAACTCTTTTGCGTAACAACTGCTTAGGATTAGGATGAAACGCCGTTCTTGCACACCTTCATTTCTATGTTCTGGAAGTGTGATTCTTGAAAGAAGAGTGCTTAGCGTCTCTCTCAACAACTACACACTTGAAATTGGATTCAGCCCGAAGACTGCTCGCTTGGGCCGAGTGGTCTTCGGCTTCAAAGCCGAGAGTTCGTGCCCTATGGGCACGAACTCTCGGCTTTGAAGCTCACTATGAGAATTACTGACGGATTATGGAATCAATTGCCGGATAGCCTGGAGTTGCACCTCAGTGAGTAGGACTTGGGGACGAACCTGTTTCACCTGATGAATGGCTTCCCATAGTTCTAAATCCTGGTGGCAGCACAGGTAGGCAATACAAACAGCAGGCGATCGCTCAATCCCCGCCAGGCAGTGTACATATACTGGAGTCTTCTGGCTAACCTGTGTATGGATGAAGCACACAGCACGGGCCATTTGAGTAGCATCCGGGCGAGCGGCATAGCGACTGTCCGGCAGCATCACCCGCAACCAATCAAACTGTTGAGGCATGTCTGCTGGAATATCCCCTTCCTGAGCGGCACAAAGGGTCAGTACACTGCGAATCCCAAGTTGATGAAAGCGCTGGCTATCTCCTTCTCTGGGCAAGGAACCAAAGGCTAACAACCCGGGCAGAAGCCAGGCCATTGAACAGCCCTTAGAAGCTGGAGACAGTTCATCCTGGCGTGCGCTTTTTCGCCGGGGATTACCCCAGGGTGATGCAAGTGATTTCCACATGGAGAATAGCTCGATTACGGATGGCGATATGGGCCTCTAAACAGGTTTCAATGGAGCGATCGCCTGATCCGGCTAAAACATAAGAGGTTATTTAATGTATTCATAAGGAATTCATAACTTGAACAATATTTGCTGTCAGCACAGAAGAGGGCAGGTACGAAGTACCTACCCTCTTCTGTCCCAAGATTAATCCTTATAGTGATTCGGGATTTGGAATTGGCTTTTTCGCCCCTTTCGATCGCTTCTTATTACCTATACGGGCCCAGGGAGTGAGATACCAGACGTAGGCAAACAAGACACTCGAGATCAACGCACTCAAGTTCCACTTGATGGAGCTTTGCAGCAATGTGTTACGCCGAGCCGCTTTTTCTGCATCAGCTTGGGTCTGCATCTGTTGCCGGAGAGTTTGTAGTTGCCCCATGATTTGCTCCTTCGGGGGCTGCGTGGATTCCTCTAACTTAATTCCCTGGCTGGAGAGGAAGTTGGCAATATCCTCTGGTGTGGCTTGATTCAACTGTTGCTCAAATTGAGTAAACCGCTCTGTTTGAGCTTGAAACTGCTGGTTAATCGTTGCCTCGTTCATAGTATTCAGCCGCATCGTATCCATCACACCCCATAACGGAATCATCAGGAACAGAAATAGGCTAAAGCCCAGTGCCAACCACGATAAAACCTTCAAGCAGGGACGCTCCCACGCCTGGCGAGTTTGCGTATCTCCTAGAAAGACCAACGCCAGGGCCAGCAATGGCACAGGAACCCGCTCCACCATTTGTCCCATAGCGGAGAATTCCCATTCAGGGTTCATCAACTGGGGAGGAATAAGAATGGTTAGATATTCCAGCAGGCTGAGTAGCAATAGACCATAGCCTACCATTCGGATAATGGAAAATGAAAAGGCTTTGGATGGGGCGTCATGGGATACTTGAGACATGAGTAGTTCTCCACAGTAGATGTTGAGAAGAAGTGAAATCAGGTTGGATAACTCGTATCCTTTGCAAAAACACGAACGGTGCGATTTAAGGGTTGGGAAAGCGGCTTTGCCATTGAGTTTGCCAACGTTCCCAAGAAGCTTCGAGGACAGGGTAAGTGGCCTCAGCGGAAGCGTTTGGAGCGATCGCCAAGGTCATATACGTCCATAAGCAACGGCTATCTTGCAGAGACACCTGCCCCAACACAATTGGGATAGCCCGGTCAAGGCGAAGGTCATAGGTATAGCGGTTTTGGGTGAACTGAGCCGACGTCACCGTCGTTCCACCTTTGGGATTGATACAACTACTGAGGTAAGCGGTGTCACCCTCGGCAAAAAGGCTGTAGTAACCTGCTTCGTTTTGCCGAATAGTGCTTTCAAAGGGAATGGTCGGTGTGACCTTGCCGTATTGCAGTATCAGGTTACGAACGCTGGTATCAGACTTTTCGAGATACCGCATTTCAATATCCAATTGGCGATCGCCCTGGTGATAGCGGTACAAGGCCACAGCTCGCAATTCGTTGGCCTTATTCTCGGGAATAGGCAAGGATTGGGGAGGTTGTGAGCGCCAGTTGGGAAGTTCGATGGCGTCAGCAAATACGGTAGGTGCGGCGATCATGCGAGTTGGCATCAACCACAGCACTTTTGCCAGAGTGATCAGTACTCCACCACAAAGCAGGGCAAGCCACGAAGCCCGTAGGGACGGCGTCAGAGAAGTCATTCTTCCAGTACCTCCAAGTCGCTTTCATCCTCCCAGTCACTCTCATCCTCCAGATCGTTCAGGCGCATCATGAGATAGCAGAGAGCCCCGGCGATCGCCACCGCAATCATTGAAAAAATTAAGGAACCTGTACCCTCGTGCCAGTAGCGAAACGCCTCTGGTTGCGAGTTGGCTACCAGGTAGGCCATCAGAGCTACCCGAAAAGCGTTCACCATAAAGGCAATGAACACTCCTGACACCAGCAGAAATAGACGCGACAGCCATCCCAACGGCACCAGTACCAGAAACAGCCCGGTCAATGACAAAACATGGGTCATAGACTCAATCCCTGAACAACCGGGGTAAACTTCCACGGCCCCCCCAGCCATTTGAATATTCAGCCCATCTCGCACTACAGAAAACCCGGAATACCAAAGAATCAGCGACGCAAATTTAGCGGTCCATGGTGTTGGATCCAGTAGTATCGGCAAAATCACCCGGGGTAATCCCAGAAATGCCAGGGCCGTAAACTCCTGGCTATATTGCCTCAAGTAGGAAAAGCCAGAAGTCAGTAGAGCCAACCCTAAACCTGCTACCAGCGGGGCCAAAAGCAAAAATGTTGTGCTGGGTAACCCGACGCTTCTCAATAGGATGAAGACCAGCAACACAGTCCCCACCGCACTCGCAATATAGGTGGATTGCCGGCTTAAGCTAGACCAGCGATCGCCTAACAGCGAAGCAATAACGGCCAGAAAGAGGAGGTTTGCAGCCAACAAATCGGCATCATTGACCCGCCAAACCAGGGTGAGTTGGATAGATACTAAACCTGTGGCGATCGCCCGTAACCAGAAATCGCTATATCTGAGCAAGCGCAAATTGTGTGATAGAGAGGAAGCTTTTGTATTCATGGGTTAAACCACGACAACAGCCAGGAGCCAGGGAATAAGGAGATTAGGTGATCACTTGAGAAGGATAGTTACCCGTTCAAGAATTGATTTTGGGAAACGTAGCGCACAAAATCAACGCTCAGACAACAACAGGTCAGATTATTCTTTAAGCTCTTGAATAGTTTTAGAAGCATTTATTCTCTTCAAAGTAGAGCCGAATGAAGGGAGCTTTCATTTCAAGGAATTTTAGGCTGATTCTAAAGCAGTCAAATTCCTTCCAAGAAGGCCAATTCATGACAGCAAACTAGACACGAACTTTACATAGAATTCAAAACTTTTTCTGGAATAGACCTCGTAGAAATTGCTAGGGATAAATTCCCGAAAAGGGGATGGTTGGCAGCCTCAATTGCAGTTCAAAAAACATTTTATCTATCTACAGAAAAGCCATAGACCGAATACAGATGATGCCAAGGATTTTG
Source organism: Leptolyngbya sp. PL-A3 (assembly GCF_039962325.1). Taxonomy (NCBI): domain Bacteria; kingdom Bacillati; phylum Cyanobacteriota; class Cyanophyceae; order Leptolyngbyales; family Leptolyngbyaceae; genus Leptolyngbya; species Leptolyngbya sp. PL-A3. The sequence continues at coordinate 90,555 of NZ_JAMPLB010000019.1, read as the reverse complement.
TAGGGTAATTACACAATTCCAAAGGCACCAGGTTCATACTGACGTGCAAGCTTAGTTTACCCAGTTCCTTTAAAGCACTAACAAAGCCTCCTTAGGACTATTCTCTTGGAAGGCTTTTGAGAAGGTTTTTCGTGGACTGAGCAACACAACAGAAAATAACAGGACTTATGCATTTAAGTTGTAGGTGGTGTGCAAAGCACACCACCTACAACTTAAATGCTCTAGGTATAGAGTACTTGCGTAAGTCCTAAATAACTTAGAGAAACATTCAATCTACTTTTCAGGCAGGAAATTTATTCCCAAAATGTCTGCCATGGTATTTCCGTCTCAAACAAGTAAAGACTCCGTAAAGAGACAAATTACCTTTCTAAAAATCCCATCAAGTCCGGCGTTACTCTCTCCTATCAAAGCACTCCACCGGTTTTAATCAAATTTAGAGGCAATATCAATCTACTGATCCAATGGTATTGCTAATCCAAATTCCGTAATTCTTCTGAGTCTATTTACCTTTTTCCAGTGTTAGTCGTAGAGGGGCTACTCGTGTACGGAATTTGCGATGCTACGTCTGAAGCCAGTTAGGTGGATATACCGAATCCCTGAATTCCGTAAAGCGTATTTCATGGGTTCTCCCCTATTTTCACCGTCTGGCTCGCGCACTTTAAAAGAGCGCAAACTGCTCACGCACAGGCCTGTGCAGTGATTCGTCTGCAAGGTCTTCTCTATCCTGCTGCCTTTCGCAATGTCATGGAGTACGCGGTTAATGGACACAGTTAAAATTCTAAATCTCGAAATTCATAACCTAACAATGGACTCGTTTCTGCATCAGCTAAAAGCAGGAACGGTTTATACTCCAAACACCGATCACATCATGCAATTGCAGCGGGATGCTGCTTTTATGGAGGTTTACCAGGAAGCTGACTACAAAGTATGCGATAGCAAACTGCTGGTATTTGCTTCCTACCTATTGGGCACACCTTTCAAAGATAAAATTTCAGGTTCTGACCTCTTCCCAGCCTTCTACAACTACCACCAAGACAATGAAGATGTCACAATTTTCTTGTTAGGTGCCATGGAAGGAGTAGCCGCTCAGGCTCAGAAAAACATTAATGCCAAAGTTGGCCGTGAGATGGTGGTGGGCACCTACTCTCCGCCATTCGGCTTTGAGAAGGATGAAGCCGAGTGCCAGAAAATCATTCAGATGGTTCAAGATTCTGGAGCTACCGTCTTGGCCGTTGGCTTAGGGGCACCCAAGCAGGAGAAGTTCATCCATCGGTTCAAATCCCAATTCACCAATGTCAAAATTTTCATGGCTATTGGTGCCACCCTTGACTTTGAAGCAGGCAACGTAAGCCGAGCGCCTAAAATTTTGAGTGAGCTGGGTCTGGAATGGTTCTACCGTATGTGCCGAGAACCCAAACGGCTCTGGAAGCGTTACCTTCCTGCTGCTCCTCGTTTTGCCTATCTACTGCTCCTACAAAAGCTGAATCTTTACAGAGATCCCTGGCAGGGCCAAGGACAGGCTAAGGCTCTTGAACAGCCCACAGACGCTACTGCCGATGCGAAGCTGCCGTCCTCCCCGGGTGTCTCTATCTAATACAACATCTGATTGAATGATGAAGTGCGTGGTGCATGGCATCGCGCACTTTTTCTATTGAGGCTTTTACTGCTACAGGGGCACTAATTTACAGTACTTAACGTCAGTTCGGGATAAGCCGAACCGCCCATTATTGCGTGCGCGTTGCGCACGCAATAATGGGCTTTTTCGAGTGCCGCGCGAAGCACGGCACTCGAAAAAGCCCTTAACCCGAACTGAGGTTACTTAGACAAGAAGAGGGGTGGGCGTGAGGCACACTCGCACCCCTTCTTGTCTAATCAGAGTAGAAGCTGCGTGAGTGGGCTTGCAGCTTACGGTTGAAGGCGTACACGCCCTACCTCTCACTCTGGGCAGCTCCATATAAAAATGGTATTAGCTCAATTGTTTGAACTCGGAAGTGGGGTAGATGCTTTTCAACATCTCATTCTCAAAACAATAACTATGGGGATAAAGCCTAAATCGTCAGTATGTCTTAAACTTTGGTTTAAGTTTGATTGCATTGGTTTACCAAAGTTTTTTTAACTTGCAAATGGAACACCATTACCGTGAATTTTCCTAACTTGAATTCATCGCTAGTTTGTGGTCAGGTTAATCTGAATACAGGCCGTTGAGATGTTGTTTGGTTGATTTCTTCATTGATACCTGGCACTCCGCCAATTGTGTCAAATATGAAAACCTGACTATCAGGAAGCCAGTCTCTACTGTATACAAGCTCTTCATTTCAGAACTTCCTTTAGGTTTTTCATCGGCAATTCTCGGATACTCAGCGGTAGATATTCTATCCCATTCGATCCGATGATTCGGAGGGTTTTATGAGTGAAAAAGTTTTATCGGGCTCACGAAATGTGGCGATTGTGGGGCCATACCTGAGTGGCAAAACGACGTTGCTGGAAAGCATTCTCTCTGTAACCGGTACGGTTTCTCGAAAAGGTAGTGTGAATGAGAAAAATACCGTAGGGGATAGCTCAGCCGAAGCCCGCGATCGCCAAATGTCTGTAGAAGTTAATGCCGCCAGTGCAGAGCAGGGCGGCATTTGTTTTACGTTTTTGGATTGCCCTGGCTCCATCGAATTTGTACAGGAAACCTGCAATGCATTGATGGGAGTAGATGCAGCGATCGTCGTATGCGAGCCTGACATTGGTCGTGTGCTGACCCTGGCCCCCTTATTTCAGTTTTTAGACGATCGGGAAATTCCCCACCTGCTGTTCATTAATAAGATGGATCGCGCCCACGCGCCTTTCACAGAAATTATTGAAGCCCTTCGCAGTGTGTCCAGTCGGCCCCTGGTATTACACCAGTACCCCATTGGCCAGGGCGAACATTTGAAGGGCTACATCGACTTGGTGACCGAGCAAGCCTACCAGTACCATCCCGGTTCACCCGCCGATGCCATTCCTTTACCGCCAGAACTGCAAGATGCAGAACGTGCTGCCCGGACGGATATGCTGGAGCACCTGGCAGACTTTGACGACCACCTCCTGGAAGAACTCCTGGAAGACATTCAGCCAGAGCGTGAGGAAATTGAGCGCGACCTCAAGATGGAGTTGGGCGCTGATCTGATTGTGCCCGTATTCGTTGGGGTCGCTGAGCAAGATTTTGGCGTACGGCCCCTGTTGGATGCGCTGCTTCGAGAAGCACCCGAACCGGAAGTCACTGCTGAACGCCGTGGGCTGAAGGCGAATTCAAATGAGGCGATCGCCCAGGTTCTCAAAACCTACTACACCCCTCAGGGCGGCAAACTCTCCCTGGTGCGCGTCTGGAGCGGCAAACTCACGGATGGTATTACGCTCAACAACACCCGCACAGGTGGTTTGTACCGCATGATGGGGCAGCAACAGCAACCTATTAGCGAAGCGCCTGCTGGCACCATTGTTGCCATGGGACGGATGGAAGGTGTGAAAACCGGAGAAATACTCACAACAAATGGTCAGAAAACCGATCTGTTGCCTCAAGCTCCAACATTAACCCCTGTATATGCGATGGCCATTGCGCCACGCGATCGCAAGGATGAGGTGAAAATTACTGGAGCCCTCAACAAACTTCTGGAAGAGGATCCCTCCCTGTTCTGGGAACAGCATGGCGATACCCACGAAGTTATTCTCTGGGGCCAGGGCGATATTCACCTGCAAGTGGCGCTCGATCGGCTGGAACGTAAGTATAAGCTACCCATGAGCACCCACGCGCCTCAGGTTCCTTACAAGGAAACTATCCGCAAACCGGTTACCAAGATCCATGGTCGCTACAAGCACCAGACAGGTGGTCACGGCCAGTTTGGGGATGTATATCTGGATATTCAACCACTGCCGCGTGGTAATGGCTTTAACTTCAACGAGACGATTGTAGGTGGTGTAGTGCCCCGGCAGTACATCCCGGGTGTAGAAACAGGCGTGCGGGAATATCTGGTGCATGGGCCCTTGGGCTTCCCAGTGGTGGATGTAGCTGTAACGCTAAAGGACGGCTCCTACCATTCCGTTGACAGCTCGGAGCAAGCTTTCAAGATGGCGGCACGGTTAGCGATGCAGGAAGGCATGGCCAAGGCAGAGCCTCAGCTACTGGAACCCATCCTCTCAGTGACGATTTCGGTACCTAACGATGCGACCTCTAAGGTGCTGCGTTTGGTAAATGGCCGTCGCGGTCAGGTGTTGGGCTATGAAGCCAAGGAAAACTGGAAAGGCTGGGATGAGGTGCAAGCGCAAATTCCACAGGCGGAGATCCAGGACATGATTCTGGAGTTGCGATCGCTCACCATGGGCGTTGGCTTCTTCCGCTGGGAGTTTGACCACCTGCAAGAAGTTCCCGAGAAAATTGCGGAACGGCTGTTAGCCAAAGCAAATGGCCATAACGGTGGGTGATTCATCTAATGTTCAGGCGCGTTATGCCTGAACACTAAAAACCCCATAACTTCTTAAAGTGAGACGTTGATGGTTTTAAGGGCAAGCTCTCCGGAGCTTGCCCTTTGTTCAGGCTATTGGCTGCGTAGGGTGTGCTTCGCACATCACATCACAAACAATGGAACGGCGCGGAGCTTTGCTTCACGCCGTTCCTATAGGTATTGAATCGAATGTGTATTACTCGCGAGTGGCAACACTTTCAGGGGGAGGAGTCTCCTGAAACAATCCATCGCTGCCAGATTCTGTTGCCAGGAGCCAGGGCAGAACATCGGAAGACCGCAAGGTATCAAAGCTGGCTTTAATAAAGCTGGCAATAGGAACAGCAATTAACAATCCCAGTGCGCCCCCCAGCTTGACTCCTATATCTAAAGAAATCAGCATCCAAACAGGATTGAGTCCCGTCAGCTCACCGACAATTCGTGGTCCCAAAATATTTTCGCAAACCTGGTTAATCAGAATGGCGATCAGCAGCACCTTTACCCCTAACCAGAAGTTTTGCAAGGCCAGAAGAATGCTGACAATAGAAATTGTTGTGATGCCACCCAGGGGAATCAGGCTGGCAACGCCAATACCAAAACCAAACAGTTGAGCCAGGGGAACACCGAGGATCATCATGGCGGTCACCTGAGCAAACCCAACGATGCTGGCCAGGGTCACTTGCCCGGCAATAAAGCGTTCAAAGTTTTGCGGTAGGGACTGGCGGATCTGGGTACTCCATCGGGGAGGAAGCCAGCTGAGAATACCGGCCCATAGGCTTTCACCTCGCCATACCAGGAAGATGGTGAGGGCCACCGTTAGGAAGATGTTAACGATGCTGCCGATCGCACTAAAGAGAATAGTGATGAACTGGCTGGTGAGCGATCGCAACACACTGGTCAACCGCTCAATCAACTGATTCAGGTTGGTGCTGAAATCAACGGGAATCTGCTGTTCTGCAGCCCAAGTTTCCAGGGACTTGAGCTGTTGTTGACCTGACCGCAGCCACTCTGGTAGGCGAATAATCAATTCATTTGCCTGGCGCAAAATGACTGGTCCCAGGAAAATGAACAGCACTGTCACCAGCACCACAAACAGCAGCAGCACAATCCCCGCTGAAATTCCCCGATTGACCCCACGCTGTTGCAGAAACCGAATGGGATAATCTAGCAAAAACGCGACCAGTGTCGCTGATATGAGCGTGCTCACCAAAGGCTGCAACGAATTGGCCAGCAGCAGGAGCAGCCAACCATTGAGAAAAATGATGGGGAAGGCCAGCCCGATGGTGAAAAAGCGGGGCAGCTTATTCAAAAAATCCAGCATAGGAGCATCAATAATGCATCAGAACGGGGCAGATTCCGCCTTATGTTCATTATTATTGCCGGAATTGGCTTCAACGTCTTCGCTACTGGGATAGGGGTTAGGCAATAGCAAGACTCCCATTGATTGAGCGAATGCTAAACTTCCTCCTCTATGGGAGCAGTAGCCTATAGTAGAAGAGCATTTGCCGAAGGCAGGAACATCGGTGGAGCGGTAGTGGCCATATCGGTAACACGCGCCCTAATCGGCTCACCTGAGCAAGAGGTAGCCTGCATGATCGTGGATACTGTTGAGCCAGACTGGATCTTCTGAGCTGCACCTACCTTCGATCACAAAAACTCTAAGGATGAAAATCAGCTTGATGAATTTTGCATGCGTGTTGTGCACGTAAATCAAAGGTTTTCACTCTCGATACAGGCAGGTCACCCCAGATGAGGCCGCCGTGCAAATAACTCGACGCGATAATGTAGATTTGACGGAGCTTTTAGATCGGTAGCGATCGCCCAACCTCATGCATGATTTTCCAGACGAGCCTTCCGCAACGCCTTCCTCTCGCCCCGAGGAAAACCAACGCCGATTCAGTAGTGGAGGTTCGCTCGAGGAGTGGGAAGCCGTTGAGGCAGAACTAGCGCGACCCATTCACTCCTACGAACCTATTCAGGGGCAGCGAGCGAGTGCGCCCCCTTTAGCCCTTGTAGAAACAGCATTTTTAGCCAGCACGACAGGTTTGCTTTGGTTAGCCAGCTACTATTTGAGTCTGGTGCCCTGGATGCGGGTCGTCTTTCCACTCCCTCTGGCACTGGTTTATCTGCGATGGGGCAGTCGCGCCGCATGGATGGGGCTCACAGTCACAGCCCTACTGCTGTCAATTCTCATGGGGCCTTACTTAAGTGTGCTATTTTTAGTGCCCTATGGCCTGTTGGGAGTGCAACTAGGAGCCACCTGGAAGCATCGGATGGGTTGGACTGGGTCAATCACAACGGGAACGTTGCTCTCTACTCTGAGTTTTTTCTTTCGAGTCTGGTTGCTATCCGTTTTCGTCGGGGAAGATTTGTGGGTTTATCTGACCAGCCGCATTGCTGACTTAGCGCAATGGATTGTTGCACGGTTGGTAGACTGGGGGATTTTGGGAGTAGGAGCCCTGGGCCAAGTCGATTTGGTGTGGGTTCAAGCCCTGACGATTGGTACCGTCCTACTCAGTGATCTCATTTATCTCTTTACCGTCCATCTAGCAGCCTGGTTGCTATTGCAACGCTTGGGCAACCCTATTCCAGATCCACCGGAATGGGTACAGGTGATTTTTGATGAGGAATAGAATCAACTGAATTTAAGCTATCGAAACTAATACTTCCCCACACCCATTTTGATAGATGGGATGTGGTGGGCAATGCCCGCACATCTCACCTATCAAAATAGGTGGTCTCCTGGAGTCTGAAAGGGTTGTTTCTTCGTTTGTGAAGTGCACGAAAAAACAACCCTTTTAGACTGCTGCAAAACACGTCTTAATAGGGAAAATCAATTTTGCCCGATGGGTACACTTGGAAATATAGCTAAACCGAGCCATTGATACTCACCGAACTAAGCTATATCCCTTATCGGGAGGGGTTTCCGTCGCATGCTCTTCAGCAAGGAGAAACCACATGGGTTTGTTTGACCAGGTCCTAGATGCACAACAGAGTTCAGTGCAGGCAGTGTTGAGCCCAGCCGAAGCTTTTGCAGCCATCACTTTGGCAGCGATCGCCTCAGACGGCCATCTCTCCGAACAGGAATTGAATGGATTAATCACCGCGCTAAACCGCATGCGGCTTTATCGCAGTTACACTGGCGATACCATGCGACAGATGTTCGACAAGCTATTCGGCATTCTCAAGCACGATGGTGTCGGGGTTCTATTCAACGCAGCTCAGGATCTGCTGCCCAAGGAATTGCAAGAGGCAGCCTTTGCGGTTGCGGTCGATTTACTAATGGCCGATGGCCAGGTCAGCCCCGAAGAAAAGGCTTTTTTAGAACAGCTCTACAACACGCTCAATATCCCCGAAGAAAAAGCCAACAAAATTATTGAAGTCATGGCAATTAAAAATCGGGGTTAAACTAACCAGAATTGGCGCAGTTTTGCTAAATTCCGTAGGGCTCATCCACCATTCACACAATTAGCCCCCTGTATGAATCAGTTTTTGAGGGCTTGAATCGTTGCGCGGCTTCACTTCGCAACGATTCAAGCCGGAAGTCTACTGAGCAAGACTATAGCCCTTCTCTACTTTGTTTGAATAATTCCAGGTCAGCTTTAATGCGCTCGTACCCAGCGGAATTTTCCCCCTCCAGGTACAGCTCACCTGCACGTACAAGGCTACGAACCGCTTCATTATCCTGGCGCAAATTGGCCTGGATCATTCCAAGGTTGTGGAAAAATTCGGGACGGGTAGGATCCGACTGGATAGCCGTGGTAAGGGGGGCGATCGCAGCACGAAACTTCCCCTGCCGAAAGGCCACACAACTCTCATCAAACGCTTTCCAGCCTTCGCTGGTTGGGCGCGGTTCAGGCACATTGATGGGGTTTGCAAAAATAACCCGGCGGCTTCCACTGCCCACATAGGCCCAGAGCATCACGATCAGGGCAAAGCCACCTACCGCCAGGATAAACGCCAGCCAGGTTAATAGATTGCTCGTTTCCAATGTCATGGTTATTCCACTAATGGGTCAGACTTAACCCGACGAATGGGCAGATTGGCAATCAGAGCCGTAGCTCGCTGATTATTCTCTAGCATGAATTCTGTCGCCTCCGTGTCGATATCCACGTAGCGGGAGACCACCTCAAGGATTTCCTGCCGCATTTTTTCGACCGTCTCAGGCGGTAGGTCAGCGCGATCGTGGGCCAGCACAATTTGCAAGCGCCGCTTTACGGTCTCACGGTTACTGGTTTCGGGGGTAGATGGTCGCGGAAACAGGCGATCAAGAAGTTCGGAAAGCATGGGAGAGCAGAGGAAATAGCGATGGATTCAATGGACGTTGGATCAAGACCCCCGGAACAAGCGACGGATGCGTGAGAACAAGTCATCGTGGGTTGCCGTGAGGTCTAAGAACGGCACCGCTTCCCCTTCTAAGCGGCGAGCAATGTTGTGGTAAGCCAGCCCAGCCAGGGTCAGCTTTTGCTCCAGCACCAGGGGTTCACCCTTGTTAGTAGATACAATTACCCGTTCATCATCAGGCACGACGCCAATCAACGGAATCGCCAAGATTTCCTGCACATCCTTCACCGACATCATCAGGTCTTCCTGCACCATGGCAGGTTTGAGACGGTTGACGATCAGGTTTTGCTTTTTGATGTCGTTAGCTTCTAGCAGACCTACCACTCGATCGGCATCGCGCACAGCGGCGATTTCGGGAGTGGTGACAATCAGGGCTTCTTGAGCAGCGGCGATCGCATTCTGAAACCCCTGCTCAATTCCTGCCGGACAGTCAATCAACACATAGTCAAAAGAAACCTTCAGGGAGTCCACCAGTTGCTTCATTTGATCAGCATTGATGGATTCTTTGGTGCGGTTCTGGGCGGCTGGCAGCAATGACAAATTCGGTTGCCGTTTATCCCTCACCAAAGCCTGGTCTAAACGGCACTCGCCAGATAGCACTTCGATTGCCGTGTAAACGATACGGTTTTCAAGGCCCAATAGCAGGTCAAGATTACGCAGGCCAAAATCAGCGTCCAGCACCACGACTTTTCTTCCGCGTTGCGCCAGGGCCATGCCCAGGTTGGCGGTGCTGGTGGTCTTGCCAACGCCTCCCTTCCCCGATGTAACGACAAAGATGCGACTCATGAATCCCCTCTAAACCCTCTAGTTACTTGGCGTCTGGACGAAATTTTGCAAAATCTGTGGCATGGGTAATGCGGATACCCTCCTCGCCCACGTAAGCCACTTCAGGAAAAATTTGATCGGGAGCTTTTTCAGGGGGACGAGCTACATGCTCCCCAATCCGCAACTGGGTCGGCTCCAGACGTAGTGCCATGATCAGGCAGCGGTTATTCCCGCCTGCTCCGGCATGGGCCACGCCGCGAAAATAGCCCCAAACGACGATGTCCCCATCCGCAATCACCGAGCTGCCAGGATTCACATCCCCAACAATGACCACAGTGCCGGGATGGCGAACTTCCATGCCCGATCGCACGGTCGTTTGGATGTACAGAGGCTCCTCTAGCGGCTTTCCAGTCTCAGTGGATGGATTGAGATGGCTGATGGGCGCTTGTTGCTCAACGGAGAGCCCTGTGGTCGCAGCAGCCACGGCGGTTTGGCGACGGCTGGTATAAACCCGTTTTAGCTTCAGTTCGGCGTTGGAGAGGGCATCTGAGATGGCCTGCAACTGCCGACCGTCAAGGAGGCGATCGCGGGCAATTAAATGTACAGGCGTATTGGGCTGCCAAAAGCGTTCATTCGCATCCAAACGCTGCTTGAGTTGTTGCCACAGTTCAGGCCAACCCTGGGCTCCGCCCGTCTGCTCGCCTTCAGGCGGCATCAACAGCAAGAGTTTTCCAGCCTCGCTCTTAAAGCGAACCTGCATGTTGGGATCAACGGGCACCGCTGATTGCGGAATAGTTGGGAGCGAAGCAGTGGCGGGAGAGGACTCAGAGTTCATGAAAATTGCCAAAGCGACAACGCTTTCAATGAAGGCTTAGTAAGTATACATATTAGTCGGACGTTTGTAGTTCTTAACGGAAATTTTGGTGGAATTCTGATGGGCTGAACCCCTTGTAGAGGCCCTGCATACAACGTCCTCAAAGCCAGGAATTCAGCCTATGGGTGTTCCGATAAATGGTGCGGATTAAGGTTTCAGCCGTGTATACGCTTCAGCCAGAGAATCTGCATTTCCCACATTGCCGGGAAACAGCACGACAGGCAGATCGGGAAATTGAGGATGATCCGCTGGAGTCCGTACCATAGATACCCCCGGCAGAATTTGCCCCAGCAAGCGTGCTGTCCTCAGCGCCAGACCATCACTGAGCACATCGTTAGACGTGATGCCCCCCTTGCTGATGAGAAAACCGATTGTCGGCGGCAGGCCCCGCACAACATCCATCAGCAAACGGGATACGGCTACTCCAAAATCCAGACGAGTTTGGGCATCCGGGAAGGTAACTTCCTGACGGCTGGTAAAAATGACAGGGGTTTTGCCTTCGGCATGGGCAGCAGCAGCCTGCTGGAGAACAGATTGCAGCACGTCGCCCCGCTGAAGTGTAGAGTCTTCCATTAAATGGGATACGTCCACTTCCAGGGGAGCGACATCAGGCGCTTGCAGGAGTTGGTTCAATTGCTCCGTTGTCTTTTTAACGTGAGAGCCGACAATGACCGCACCGGGCTTGTGGTCACGGGTGTACTCGCCCATGGCTGAGGGCGACGTGGGCTGAGGTGGCAAGTTTGCCACAGCCGTGAGCAGACTGGCGGCGCTCCGAAACAGGAAACGCTTGCCCTGGGACGCGGCATGGCGCACATCGCCAGCAAATTGGTCTAGATCCAACTGGTTCTCAGCGTCCACAACGCAGCACTGGTTGTTGTTGAGTTCTAGCAAGCGCTCCAGAATGCCTGCTCGCACATCTGGCAGCAAAAATCGCTCAACCTGGGCTGCGGGAATGCGCCCCCGGGTTTTCTCTTCGACGTAATCGGGCAAATAGCTATAGCTGTAGCCAAACACCGAGTCTCGGGCGAACTCCGTCTCATGCACTGGAGTCGGCACCCCATCCACCAGCAGGTAATGAATGCTGTCGCGGGTGAACCGCCCCCCTTCAAAAAAGGCGGGGGTGAGGAAGTGGGCATCAAAGGGGCCCAGTTCTTCCGCGATCGCATCCGTCTCTACAGGATAATGACCACGCAGGGTGGAATCGGAGCGACTAACCATCAGAAAATCTTCGATCCCAACCTGGGCGATCGCCTCCTTCAAATTCTGGCACGCCTCTCGGGTCACGACGTCGGCCCGTTCGGGAGTCATGGCACGGGTATTTGTCAACACAAAAAATATAGGTGAGGCGTCCGTCAGCCCGACCTTCAGCGTGTCTACATCCCAGCGCATCAGTAACAGACAACCATGCACCGTCTGGGAACCGGTGGGGTCATCATCCAACACAATAATTTTTGGGGTACTCATCTCACCGATCTCGTCTGGGACGCATCCAGTATCGATTATGCGGGTTGACTGTCACAAAACTTGCAGCAATCCGCTCAGTTCATACCGGCGCCTGGTTAGCAAAATCAAACTTCAAGAAAGTCTTCCATTCCCCTAAAGATGGGTTAACCTCTGAAAGGGAGAAGAAACAAGACAGAGAGCCTTCTCTCAGTGATGCATCGCTTCGTTCTATCCGGCTGAGTTAAGCTGTCGTCACTTGAGCTGTCATCAATACTTTTGAAACCATTGTTTGCTAGGGCTGCACAGGATGGGTGAATCGCAAAATCGACCTCCCGAATCCACACCAAACGACCGCCAGGCCGTCGATCAAGTTTTGCGGAGCGTCACGCAAGACTTACGGAGCCTTCAGCAGAATCTGGTGTCACAACTGAGCCAAGATATCTCGCGCTTACAAGCCGAGCGATCGCGACTCCAAACCGAAATTGACACCCTTCAGACTCAAAATTCTCAACTCCAGTCTGAGCATGAGGTTCTGCTGAGTCAGCAACAGCAAGCTCAACAAAAAGTTTGGGCGAAACAACTGGCTCAGGCTCTCGCTGGCCACCTTTACCAGATTCTGAGCCAACGTCTGACGGCAGATAGCAATCCCTCCCTCCCCGGAGGAAACGGTAACGGTCACACCTCCCAAACTTTAATGGCACTGGATGAGACCCTCAATCAGGCTCTTGTCTCTCTCCAGCAGGATCTGAATAGCTATCACAGCTCCCTCACCCAGCAGCTCGATCGCATGCAAAGCCTGGAGAAACAGGGTGAGGTGTTGCTGGAAACCCTGGTCAGCCGATTGAGCGATCGCCTCCAGAGCGAGCTGGCCCGTATTCCTCAAGATTCTCAGTCGTTTCCAACAGGGCCCCACACCCTAGCCAATGGGTTCCGAGTTGAGCCTCCTAGCTACCCAACCGATACGCCACCTCCCAGTAATGGCTCGCGGTCAACCTATCCGACTACGTCACCGCCGCCCCCGCCGCCACCCCCGCCTCAAATGGTTCGGTCCATAGCCGTAATCCCTCCGCAATCTGCTTCCCGCTCTGGGTCTGCTCCTCGCTTCAATGTTGCTCAGCAGGGCTTAATTCTGATCCTGCTCTCGACACTGGCGTTATCTCTACACAATGTGGTTGTCAGGATTGTCAGTACGGAGCAAACCAGCATTTTTGGTGTCTTTAACCTGTCCCGTTCAATCGAGCTGAAGAGCTTAGATGCTGCGCTGCTGATTCTTTGGTTACGGATGCTGGTGGTCGTTCCGGTAATGATGGGCATTGCCAGTTTTCTTTACCCAGCCTCCTGGCGCGATATCAAAAGCTTTACCCTATCCCGCGATCCGCGATTGATTCGTAGCGTCATCGGCAGTGGGGTCTTTCTATTTTTGTCCCAGGTGCTGATTTATATTGCGATCGCCAGCATCGGCCCTGGTGTTGCAGTCACCATTCTGTTCATGTATCCGCTAATTACGGTGCCCCTGGCATGGTTTTTGTTTGGCGATCGCCCCAGCTTAATCCGATGGCTGGTGATGGCGACAATTCTATTCGGGGTGGTTCTGACCACACTTCCCCGATTAACCGTAACCAACGTCTCTCAATGGGGAATTTTTAGCGCCATTCTATCGGGTATTTTCTTTGCGCTATATCTGATTGCCATGCAGATTAGCTTCCGCAAGCTGCACCCGGTACCTGTCAGCGTTGTTCAATTCATCACGATTTTTGTCTTGACCAGCGTCATGCTGACCATCTGGTTCCCTGTCAAGGAACCCCCCAACAACCTGCTGGGCTTATTGCTTGGCGGTATTGTGTTAGGAAGCTTAACCCTAGTCGGTTATCTACTCAATAACTTGGGTGTCAAACGACTGGGTGCAGCGCGAGCCTCCATCATTGCCGCTAGCGGCCCTGTGTTGACGGCATTGCTCGCCTTTTTTATCACAGCGGATGAGTTGCAGGCAGTACAGTGGTTGGGTATTATCCTGGTGACCACAGGTATTTTAGGGCTGAGTTTTGAGCGGATGTTTCTGCAAGCACGTCCTCAAAACGGGCGGTAATCACCCTCATATTCTTACGGTTGAGGGGCAGTGCAGTGCACTGCCCCTCAACCGTTTATCCTTCGCTCAATAAGCTCTCTATGGGCCCTGAAGCATGGTTTTAGAGACGAGACGGGTTTTCTTGCGATCGCTCTCCGATAGGTTCTCCCCGGATTGCAAACGGGTTGCGTTTTCTTGTAACACCGTCGCCGCATTCTGGTCGCCCATCTGTAGGGCTGTTTTGGCGGCAGTCTGGAGCATGGTAGCCGCTCCGGTGCGATCGCCCTGTTGCAGCTTGGTCTCGGCAATCTGGGTTTGGCGGTACTTTGCCAGGGCCAGCACATGTTGTTGCACAGCCGGTTCGGGCGCAGGTTGATAGGCCGTTAAGGCATTCGCAGAAATCGTAATCGGCTCCGAGAGCAACCCTTCCCGGTTTTGAGACGGGTCATCGTAGCGCACTCGAACTGCCGCCAGTGGGTGCGTTCCTTCGGATAAGCCACCGGCATACAGGTTTGCCAATACAACACGGGGGGAATCGACCATCAAATCTCCCAAACGTACCAACAAGTTGGAACCTTCACGGGTAGGGGTTAGCTCGACAGTATCGGGCACCACCTGGGCCAGGGGCTTCATTTCCGCCAGCCGCACGTTTGGCATGAGTTGCAGCATCAGGTAGGCATTGGTCAACGCCACAGACTGCATTCGTTCAAACAGACGGCCAAACTCTGATACAGCGTCTTCAGGACGCTGGATATAGGCCAGAGTACCGCCCGCTGCATCGGCAATCCGTTCCAAAACGTCCTGGTTCCAGTGGTCACCAAAGCCCAGGGTGTTCAGCGTAAGGTTGTAGTTAGCGGCCAGCTCCGCTAATTTGAAACAGCGATCGTTGTCGCCATGCTCGTTCTCCCCATCTGTCAGCAGCAATGCCTGGGAAATCGTATCTTTTTTGGCTTTCGCCAGTTCTTCAATTCCCAAACGCATCCCTTCATCAATGGCAGTGCCGCCGCTGGGAGTGAGTTTATTAATTTGAACCTTAATTCCTGAAGGGCTTTCGACGTACTGGTTGGGCACCAGCACTTTGGCCTTGTGGTCGAACACCACAATGGAAATGCGATCGCCCGGAGATAACTTCTCCACAATCCGATGAGCGGCCTGCTTCACCGTTTCTAACGGTCGGCCCGCCATGGATCCACTATGATCGAGGATCAGACACAGATTCAGGGGAGCCGTGCGGCTACTGGGTTCTGCGATCGCCGAAATGGACACTGCCAATTGTCGCTGGTTACTGGGTTGAGCTGCATCTAAATTGGGATCGCTCAACACCGCCTGTACACCCACTCTCATGCCGCGCTCCTACCACATCTCAGCTTCACGCTACTATGGTAGAAAGAATATCCCTGTTTCAGGCAACTGCAACGCTAAACTGCAACATTTGCATATGGATTCACCCATTAAGGCCGTTCAGTCCACCTATTATGGCGAAGCATCTTATCGGACGCCGCCGCCCGACCTGCCGTCTCTTCTGTTAAAGGAGCGCATCGTCTACCTGGGGATGCCCCTGTTCTCTTCCGACGACGTGAAGCGGCGCGTCGGCGTGGATGTAACGGAACTGATCATCGCTCAGTTGCTCTATTTGCAGTTTGACGACCCCGAGAAGCCCATCTTTTTCTACATCAACTCGACGGGCACCTCCTGGTACGACGGCGACGCGATTGGCTACGAAACCGAAGCCTTCGCCATCTGCGATACCCTCAGCTACATTAAACCACCCGTTCATACCATCTGCGTCGGTCAGGCCATGGGTACTGCTGCCATGATTCTGTCCGCTGGTACAAAGGGCTACCGCGCTAGCCTCGCCCATGCCACCATCGTGCTCAACCAGACACGTACTGGAGCCCAGGGGCAAGCGACGGATATTCAAATCCGTGCCAAGGAAGTGATTGCCAACAAAACCGCTACGTTGGAAATTCTCTCCCGCAACACAGGGCAAGATCCCGAGAAGATCGACCGGGATACCGATCGGATGCTGTACCTGACGCCCCAGGAGGCCAAGGAATACGGTCTGATTGATCGCGTTCTGGAAAGCACTAAACAGCTTCCCAAGCCGGTTCCCGCATTAACCTGATAGCGTTCCGGGGGCGAATCGCCTTCGCCCCATCTGTCGAATCCCTTGAGAGGGCGAATTCTTCGCCTTTGCCAGAGGTTTTCTGTGACGGCCGCTAGCCTGACCAGAATTCTCACCTGGAACCTGCGTTAAACTTCTACTCCACGGTTCTGACCCATGCCTATCGGTATTCCTAGCGTTCCTTACCGCCTCCCTGGCAGCACCTACGAGCGGTGGATTGATATCTACACCCGCCTGAGCCAGGAGCGCATCATTTTCCTGGGACAGGAAGTCACTGACTCCCTGGCCAACTCCATCATCGCGTCGATGCTGTACCTCGATTCTGAGGATCAGAACAAACCCATTTATATCTACATCAACTCTCCCGGTGGCTCGGTGACCGCTGGCATGGCTATCTACGACACCATGCAGCACATCAAATCAGAAGTGATCACCATCTGCGTGGGTCTGGCGGCTTCCATGGGAGCCTTCCTGCTCACCGCTGGAACAAAGGGCAAGCGCATGGCCCTGCCCCACTCCCGCATTATGATCCACCAGCCTCTAGGTGGAACCGGACGGCGTCAGGCAACTGACATCGAAATCGAAGCCAAGCAAATTCTACGAGTTCGTCAAGAACTCAATGAGTTGATGGCGATGCACACCGGCCAAACGGTGGAGCAGATCGAAAAAGACACCGATCGCGACAACTTTATGTCGGCCTTTGAGGCACAACAGTACGGATTGATCGATCGCGTGATTGAAGATAAGAACGGGTAA
Source organism: Leptolyngbya sp. PL-A3 (assembly GCF_039962325.1). NCBI lineage: Bacteria > Bacillati > Cyanobacteriota > Cyanophyceae > Leptolyngbyales > Leptolyngbyaceae > Leptolyngbya > Leptolyngbya sp. PL-A3. Next base: position 73,720 of record NZ_JAMPLB010000019.1, on the reverse strand, counting down.
TCTTAAATCGATAGTCGAAAGATTGGTTTTCCAGGTTGCTACCTGTGAAAGCCAATCTTTTTTCGTAGAAGTTGGTAATCGGCAATGGGCCATGGACTGACCACAGCTTATCCCCATTGCCGATGCTGCAACTATCTACTCACGCCAAAACCCTACCGATCGTGTAATGATGGCAATAATTTCTGTTCAGATCGGTTAATTTTTACGTTTCTGGTGGCAGAATTCCATTAATTCTGCCTTTTTTGGATGAAGCTTGCGGATTGCTATCGCCTGTTGGGATTAAGGGAAGGGGCCAGTTACGACGAGATTAAGGCCGCCTACCGTCGTTTGGCACGTCGTTACCATCCCGACATGAATCCCGGCTCGGTCAAGGCTAAAGACACCTTTATTCAGCTCACAGACGCCTATCACAAGCTCCTGGATGCCGCCCAACCCTCGGTGCTAAAGGCCCGGCGCAAAACCCAGACAACCGCCGCTGCAAAGCCTGCTGACACGAAATCCACAAAGTCAACGGCGGCCGCCCAGCCTAAAGTCGCTCAACCCAAAACTTCAGCTCAGCCTGCTGTAAAACCGGCCACCCCCAGCAGTATTCGGAAACGCCCGGTGGTGCAGCGTGACCCCAATACGTCCGCCAGTGACCACCAGATGAAGGAAAAGGTCTTTGAGCTGTTGCAGCGATCGCTCCAGGAACAACGGTATCCACGAGCGATCGCCCTCGTTGAAGGTCTTGCCCAACGCCTTCCCCAGGACGCCGAAGTTCGCCAGTGGTTGGCCGTGGTTTACCAGCGTTGGGGCCGCCACCTGATCAGTACTCGCCAATTTGATAAAGCCAAAATCTTCCTCAACAAAGCTCTGCGCACCGACCCCCACAATCGGACTTTATGGTATGAAGTCGATCGGGATATGCGACGGATTGATGGCATTGAGATTATGTAAGGAGGTTTCTGCATAAGAATTTACCCAGAATGTTGGTGCTTTGCCCGCTTCGCGGGCAAAGCACCAACATTCTGGGGGTAATTTCATTACTGGAAATCTCCTAATATCATGTCGCCTTAAATGCACATAATACTCACTTTTGCACAATGACGATTTAGCAAGCACTCCAGCGTTTTTCCCTGACCTTATATCATGTGCATTTAACCAGACATGATATAAGGCAGAGGGCAGGAGGTAGAAGTAGGGATTAAAGCCAAAGGTAGAGGGATAAATTAAGCGCAATACCTGAAAATACTTGCCTTTTTCCCTCTGCCCTCTGCCTCCTATCTTTCCTCCTGCCTTATCCCAAAACCTGAGCGATCGCCCCTTCTAACTCTCCCTGGTTCAACGTCGTCAACACGAATACTTCTTGGAAGGTTTTACCTTTGCGGGCAATTAACTTAAAGCCACCGCGAATGGGGATGGAAACCTTGATTTTAAGTTCGGGCGTGTTGCTTTTGGCCCGACCGATGACGGCCGGGGTGATGGTACTGATGCCAGCAACCTGGGTCAGGCGTTCCAGAATGGGGATGAGGCCGGGTAGATGAGTTGAGTGGTTCCAGACCAAGCGGCCGCCAGGGGTATTACGCATGGCCAATACCCAAAGCAGCCCGTTGATCAACAGCTATACAAGTTATAAGCGGCACTAGGCGGCCTCCAGAGGAGCCATTGTCAGCCCCTCGCGGCGGAGTTGTTGATGGTAGAGTTCGGCCTGTTCTTGTGGCCCTACCCAGACGACCGCTTGCCCGTCGAAGTGAACCTGGTTGGTCAGTTCCCAGGCGCGATCGCTGGTCATTTGAGGAATGTATTTCATTAAGCATTCGGCGACGTGCTGAAACGTATTGAAGTCATCGTCGAGCACGATCACTTTGAAGTTAGGATAGGTCTTTTTAACGGTTTGGCTAACCTTATCGGGAGTGACGGTTGGGGAAGCCATTGCACGAGGTTGAATGAACGGTATTGCCATAACAGGAGGAATGAAGACGAAACAAATTGTTACATTTTTCCTCAATCATCAGCTTACCGAGCATTGGGCGATTTGGGTAGAAGCCAGCGGGCGATCTCATTCCCACCCAAACACCTGAAGCAACCGAGGAAAGCTGGGATGATGCGCCCAGTTTTTTTCTAGCCAATTATCTTGCCGTTCGCCTAAAACGAGCGATCGCGACAGCATCCATCAGACACACAGACCAGATTAGCCGATCGCTTTATTGATTGCCCAAACGAAGTTAATTGGATTCTTCCAACAGATGAAATTTGTTGAGAGCGGCCATTAATTGGAACTCTAGCCTTAGGAAATTGCGTCCCTTGGCAACCAACTTACGAAACTTTACAAAAAGATCTGTGGAAAAGCTCACGATCTTTTGGGGAAATCTTGGGGGGAAGATCGTGGAAAACCGTGAAACGATCGTGGAAAAAGAGTTTCAGCTTTCTGGCCTGTGGATAAACCCCTAGGTTTTCCACAAGTTTTCCACAGGCCCGATCAGACTTGAGCAGGCGTTTTTGATTGATCCCCGATCTTTTTCCACAGTTTCCACACGCCCTACTACTACGATCCGGTCTTTTAAAAAATTGATCAAAAGCAGATCAAGAAAGGCGTTCAGGCGATCGCGTTGAACGGGCAAAGCAGGGGTGATAAGATCACCGTCCAAGCCGATCGCGCTTGCACCGATTCGTTCAGACCTCTTCTTTCCCTCGCGGTTTTGCACTCCATGAAACTGACCTGTACCCAGAGCGATCTCAACGCCCACCTTTCACTCGTTAGCCGCGCCGTACCGTCTCGACCCAGCCACCCGGTTCTTGCGAATATTCTCTTGATAGCGGATGAAGAAACGCAGCAAGTGCGTTTAACGGGTTTTGATTTGAGCTTAGGAGTGCAAACCAGTTTTAGCGCTGAGGTAGAAACTGGAGGTAAATTAACGCTTCCAGCTCGTCTGTTGTCAGACATCGTTTCGCGCCTTCCCGATGGAAGCCTTACGCTAGAAGATGAATCTGGCGAGCATACCGCTACGCTGACTTCTACCTCTGGGCGGTATCAGATGCGTGGCATGGGCGCTGAAGATTATCCAGAATTACCAACGATCGCGGACACTGAAGGTACCAGTAGCCTCCCTGTCGAAGCACTGATCGAAGGATTGCGTGGTTCTCTTTTTGCAGCCAGTAGCGATGAAGCCAAGCAAGTTCTCACGGGAGTTCACCTGACGGTTGATACCGAAGGTATGGAATTTGCAGCCACGGATGGCCACCGACTGGCCGTTGTCCAAACTCCTAATGTGGAGGATGCCGCTGTCAGTGAAGATGACACGTTTGATGTAACCGTTCCCGGTAAAGCCTTGCGAGAGCTAGAGCGGATGTTGCAGATGAACAGTGCGGGAAATGCGATCGCCGTTCGCTTTGACCAGGGGCAATTAATTTTTGAATGGGAAAATCAGCGGCTCACCAGCCGTCTGCTGGAAGGCCAGTATCCTAACTATCGCCAACTGATTCCCCGGCAATTCTCACGTCAGATGACGGTCGATCGCCGCGCTTTTACCAGCTCTCTGGAACGAATCGCAGTTTTGGCTGACCAGAAAAACAACATCGTCAAATTTAATATTGATTCTGGTGCCCAGGAAGTTGTGTTGTCTGTAGATGCTCCAGACGTTGGCAGTGGTCGAGAAGCGATGCCCGCCCAAGTCTCCGGCGATGACTTGGAAATTGCCTTCAACGTGAAATATCTGTTGGAAGGACTCAAAGCCTTCAACACCACTGATATTCAGATGCAGTTCAATACATCGACCAGCCCCTCGATCATCGTCCCTTTAGGTGGCATGAAAATGACTTACTTGGTAATGCCTGTCCAAGTGCGAAGCTAAGCTATAGAGTCCCAAGACGTTAAACATCCTGGGATTCTGGCTCTTTAGTTAATCTCAATGCTTTGGAGACAGAAGAACGCCTGTAGATACAACAACATTCGAGAGAACGTTTAGCAGTTTCAACAGCGTTTTACTCTGGTTTCGATCTTCTGAAAGAACGAATTGCTAGCGATAGCAAGTGCTGCTATACAAAAAGCTTCTTCATGTGGCAGCGCTTTCACGCAAACCCTAAGAGTACGCAAATACTCTTCATGAAGAAGCTAAATCCAAATTAGCAATGAACCTGTTGGTGCTATTGCCTTTTCAATTTCTAGTCGATGTATCCCAGTCCGAGTAGCAGGGCCATAAGGACATTCGCGGCGATCGCCACTCCACCAAAGCTACCGCTGAGGCAGCGGAACCATTGCAGAGATTGACGGCTGTGTTGCCAGAGTTGAACGGCGGTGAAAATAGCGAAGATAGTGGCGATCGCCATAGAAACCCACATCAGCACATACCCAACGTGTGAAGAAGATGTACTCAAGCTAAAGAAGGGTGGGAGATGAACGAAAGTCCAGCGGAGGGAGGACCAACACAGTTGAAACATCCCAAGAACGCTGAGGATGCCCGCTAGAACTGCGCCAATGGGGTTGAGCCGCTCCCAGAGGAAGAGGGCCGTAGTCAAGATGGTAATGATGCCTACGGCGATCGCCCCGCCGTGAAGTACCCGATGCCAGGTATCGAGTGTGAGGCCATGAGAGGTAACGGCATCATAGTAGGGTAAACGCCCTAACACACTCCAGACCATTTGGTAAGTGCCGAACCCACAGGCCACACTGACAAAGCCTTTGCTGATCCCTCCTGGATGCAGCCAGGCAAAAAGACCAAAAATGACTCCAGCCGCGAGAGCCAACCCCATCACGATCCACAGAAGGCGGATCTCTCCCCATTTCTTAATCGTGTTAATTCCCCAATATTGGCGTTCGATGGCTTGCAGCTGCTCTGTAGTTAATGGGAGCCCTGTCAGTTCATACATCGTTGCCAGAATGGGTGCATAGTTCATGCCTGTGTCTTTGCAGCTAACGAGTTGGTTCCCATACTCGGCACGGCAAACATTGGGGTTGTATGGATAGTCAGAGCCCTTCAGCAATGTGACGTTGAGTGTTTGATTTTGGACATCGGCTTGACATTGAAATTGTGCGTCTGTTGCTGTGCAGTTAAAAATAGGATTGGGTAGATAGATGACGGAGCTTTCGGTTGTAGAAATTGCCAAACTCGCAAAAGGGGTGCTGGGTACACGAGGTGCATTGAGTAAAAGCAAACTTAGAAAAGCACTAACTAGAACAATCCATAAGCCAATCATGAATCTTGATGAAAACAGGAGTGCTCGATACATAAGCGGGTTGCTTTGAAGGGCTAATAACTTGTTGTAATTGATAGATACACTCTGTTAAAAGTTCCTTTAATTGATTGAAATAGTTGTCTTTATCTAATCTTTAAGAAAACGAGTTGAAAATCCGCATTGCTCTTGAAATAGCGAACAGTTGAGCTACTTATTTTCTCTAAGCAATATTTCATGGAGTACCTGAAGACACGTTATGCAAAAACTAGAACAAGCCATTCAATTAGCGACTCGTCTACATGCAGGGCAGGTTGACAAAGCCGGTGAAGATTATATTCAGCATCCATTACGGGTCATGAATGCAGTAGAGGGTGAAACTACGAAAATCGTTGCGGTTTTGCATGACACTTTAGAGGATACTCCCATTACATTTGAGGAACTGGAGGGACAATTTGGGAGTGACGTTGCCTCTGCTGTTCAGGCTTTAACGCGATTAGAAGGTGAAGATTATTTTGACTTTATTGAGCGGGTGAAGCAGAATGCGATCGCCACCACCGTTAAAATTGCTGACTTGAAAGACAACATGAATTTAAGCCGGATGGCAACGATTACTGAAAAAGATCTTGCAAGACATGAAAAATATAAAAAAGCGCTCCAGTTACTTCACTAGTAGGCTGCGGCCTAAGTTCGCAAACTATGTTTTTGTGTAGGGTGCGAAGCACCCTACACAAAAACATAGGTGATGGATTTCCGCCGCAGCGTACTAGGATGTATTCCACTTTTGTAAGTGAAGGGGACAAAGCCTCCTCACTCACAAAAGCGGGTTTCAAATTTTTAAAGGTTGATAGCTACAATACTCTGGACAGTTTTTCTGAAACTCTTGGTTTTGCGTGCGCGAAGCGCACGCAAAACCAAGAGTTTCAGAAAAACTGTCCGAACTAATGAGCTAAAAACCATACACCATTGCTTTTTTCACAAAAATTCGACCAACAAATGTGACAGCAGACTTACTGGTTAAGACTTTCCGGAAATTCGCTGAATAAATGGGGAGTCATCCCAGGTAGTCATAGTTGTCAATGGTCAGTTGATATGAAACGTGCGGCTGTGGTTGGAGGATTGGTTACGTTAGGGTTAGGGATTTTGGGATTGGGAGTGCTGGAGATGCGCTTTCCAGAACGGGAGGCGATCGCGGCTGAAACCACCACTCCCAATCCCGACGCGCCTGATGTCAATCGCGATGTCTTTTATTTCAGCGAGTATGGGTTTCGCTTTGTCATGCCAAAGGGCTTCACCGTGGTGCCCAGTGAAGAGCAGTCCACTGCGCCAGTTCCAGTGCAACATCTGGAAATCTGGAATTTAGGGGATTTTTACAATCGTGGAAATCAGACGGAAAATCCTCCCATTGTTCGCATTCGCGTGTTTGAAAATCCCCAGGGTTTGCCCCTGCGAGATTGGAAAGGAGAACTGAGTGAGGAGGGCGATCGCCCCATCTCCGTTGCAGGTCAGGAAGGTTTGGCCTACAGCGCAACCGGCTTATACGAATCGGATAATGTTGTGTTCTCCTCGCCCGATGGCCGTTACGTAATCCGCATTCGTGCAGACTATATCGGGCCTGAGGATGACACCCGCGAGGTCTTCCAGGGCTTGCTGCAAAGCTTTGTGTTTGACCTGGTGCCCGGTGCGACGGGAACCACCCAAATAGATTACAGCCACCTTCAGCAACACCTGGCGGCGCAAGATTGGCAGCGGGCTGACCTGGAAACCCGTGCCATCCTATCCCGTATCTGGCAACGCGATCGCCAGGGTGACCTCTACTATGGCAGTTCCGGATTCCTGGCCAATCTCCCCTGCGAGGACGTACGGACCATTGACCAGTTGTGGTCAGCAGCCAGTCAGGGGCGGCTGGGATTACGAGCTCAGCAACGCATCTGGGAAACCGTTTCGGCCCAAACCACTGACCCACGGGAACGGGTTGATCGTTTCGGTCAGGCGGTTGGCTGGCGACGGGACACCCCCTGGGGCGAAGACAATCCTTTTGGCTTTGTTCTGGTCGGTAGCTCCTGGAATTTGGATACTACGATGAACGTCTCTGAACCTGTGGATGGGCAATTTCCCTGGGGGGGTATCTCTGCCAGTCGTCTGGAAAGCTTGCTGGCGGAAACAGCGACCGGATGCGGCAGTTGCACGACGGATGCGATGTATTTGGTGAGCGATCGCTACTACGAATACATTCCTGCTCTCTTTGAGCGGCTGGATACCTGTTTGTGCAACGAAGCGAAAACTGAGGAATAAAATTGTGGCAACGTGAGGGAAGATCTGTTGACAAGGCTGGAAACGATTAGATCACAAGCCACCCAGTAGCCCAACTCAATTAAACATAAAACCCCAAATGCTGTGATGCCTACGAGGTGGACGTCACAGCATTAGGTTTTGGATGCCAGATATGAGTATGCCGCTCCCCTTAAAAGTGACGAAGAATTTGGCCGTTTGAGGCGATCGCCAATCAACCCATCTGACTATCGATAGATCTACCCCCAGCTTGTGGAACCTTTAGGGCCAAAACGATTCAATGGAACTCAGATAGAAGTGTTCCACTACACCGTAATATGAAAACCCTATTGGCTTCCGTTGCTGCCCTTGGAGTCGTGCTATCTCCTGTCGTTCTGCCCCAATTTGCCCTTGCTCAGCGACTTGTAGATGTAGAACCGGCTGTCAATGGCCAGAATGTGCCTTCCAACACCTCCATTTCCGGGGAATTCGATGCGGGTAATGGTCCCGCTGTCGATCCGGGTTCCGTCCGGATTCTGGTCAACGGCCAGGATGTGACGGGACAAAGTACCATTACCCGTGGTTTCTTTACCTATCGTCCTGCTCAACCCCTCCCTGCTGGGCAACTGGTACGGGTTCAGGTCGATTACCGCAACGTGAATGGCGATCGCCAAACTACCAGCTGGTCTTTCACCACTCAGGCAGCCCAACCCACCGCTCAGATTACATCCGTCACCCATTCGGCTAACGCTGGCTCCCAGGCTTCCGGTTCTACCTTCCGCGTCACCATTAATGGTACGCCGGGGGCTCAAGCCTCTGTGCTGTTAGTGCAGGATGGACGCACCATTCGGGAGTTGAGGGCGCAGGAAACCTCTTCTGGGGTTTATACCGCTACTCTGCCAGTTGGACAGAGCGATCGCGTTCAGGAAGGAGTTGTTGTTGCTCGCCTCCAGCGACAGGGCCAGTCCACCTATGCAGCGGCTCCCCAACCTTTCCAATTTGGTGTTGCAACCCAACCTACACCCACACCTACACCTTCCCCTTCTCCTTCCCCTCAACCCACGCCGTCTCCAACTCAGGGAGAGCTACGTCCCCGGTTTACCAGTCATAGGGACGGTCAAGAGGTAGGTAATGGTAGGTTTACCCTCGTTGGGCAAACTCGGCCTAATGCCACTGTCGATATCCAAGTGACCTACCGGGTTTCTGTGCTAGGGGTGAATGTGGTGGAACAGACGTTGGTTGACGAGGAAGTCCAGGCCGATCGCAATGGCCAATTCCAACTGGAGGTGTCTCCTCCCCGTCTCCCAGTGCCAGGCGTGCGTTACACGGTCAGAGCAACCGCCCGTCAGGGTAACGAAACTAGCTCTGAAACTCGGATTACCTTGTCGCAACGCTAATAGTTCAGTTCACTAATGGATTTGTGAAGGGTTAATGCGGCGTGCATTGCACGCCGCATTAACCCTTCATGTTTGCATTTCAGCCTTGCCGTAATTCTCGAACAATTTTTTAAGCCAAATAGTTAGGAGGTTTCTGCATAAGAATTTACCCAGAATGTTGGTGCTTTGCCCGCGAAGCGGGCAAAGCACCAACATTCTGGGGGTAATTTCATTACTGGAAATCTCCTTAGACCACAAGGCATCAAAGGGGCAAAGAATTTGGCGGTTTTCGGGCGAAAGCCAAATTATGACATCTTCGACATCAGGTAGGATTGATTGCCTCAAACTTCCTTGGGATTTGCCAGAGTGCTTTGTTGCAATGAGCACCCAGAAGCTTTTCAGAATTCGCTAGCGTAGAAACTGCTGTATTGGCGATCGCCTCCCAAAATCCTCAAAGGTAAGTAGGCGATCGCTGGTTATCTCGACATCGCCGAGCAACCCCAACAGCTCTGAAACCAATACTCACGATAGTATGACCATTACTCGCGAATCCTCGCCCAGCATCACAGCTCCCGCTCTGCACCCACTGGAGCCTCTGAGCCCTGCCGAAATTGAACGGGCCGTTGCCATCGTCCGTCAGGAGAAACGTGTGGGCAACACCTACCGTTTTCCCTGTGTCACTTTGCGGGAGCCTGCTAAAGCTTTCATGTTGGGCTATCAACCGGGCGATCTCTTTGAGCGGGAAGCATTTCTGATTCTGCTCGACAATGCGACTGGGAAGACCTATGAGGCGATCGTCTCTCTCAACCAGGGCACTGTTACCCGTTGGACTGGCATCCCAGACGTGCAGCCCAACATCATGCCCGATGAGCTAGTGGAGTGCGAAGCTGCGGTTAAACAGCACCCTGAGTTTCTTGCGGCACTGGAAAAACGCGGTATTACCGATTTGGATCTGGTGGTGGTTGACCCCTGGGCACCGGGCAATTTTGGCTTTGAGGACGAGGTGGGGATTCGCATTTCCCGCTGCATCTGTTATCTGCGGGCCAATCCTGAGGGTAACTTCTACTCTCGCCCCATCGATGGCCTGATTCCCATGGTGAATCTCAACACGATGGAGGTAATTCGCATTGAAGACCATGGAGTTGTGCCGGTACCTCCTGATCCAGGTGAGTACGAAGCCCGCTTCATGCCCGACATGCGGAAGGACATCAAGCCGTTGCACATTACCCAGCCGGAAGGCCCCAGCTTTGAGGTTGAGGGGCACCACATCCGCTGGCAAAAGTGGGATTTACGCATTGGTTTTAATCCGCGTGAAGGATTGGTGCTCTATCAGGTGGGCTATGAGGATGAGGGACGGTTGCGGCCTATTCTTTATCGCGCATCTATGGCGGAAATGGTGGTGCCCTATGGCGACCCACGCATTCAGCACTATCGCAAAAATGCCTTTGATATTGGCGAACATGGCATTGGGATTCTGGCGAACTCCCTCAAACTGGGTTGCGATTGCCTGGGCGAGATTTACTACTTTGATGGCGTGCTGACGGATAGCCGAGGCAATGTCTCCATCACCGAGAATGCCGTGTGTATGCACGAAGAGGACTACGGCATCTTGTGGAAGCATACCGACTGGCGGCGGGAGAGCGTGGAGGTGAGGCGATCGCGCCGTCTTGTCCTCTCGTTCATCGCCACAGTGGATAACTACGAATATGGTTTCTTCTGGTATTTCTATCAGGATGGAACCATTCAATACGAAGTCAAGCTAACAGGAATTCTACTGTGCGGTGCATTAATGGATTTCCAGAAATATGGCACCGTCGTTGCGCCCGAGTTAAACGGTTTAAACCATCAACACATTTTCTGTATGCGCCTCGATTTTGACATCGATGGTTGCCCCAACACGGTTTACGAAGTCAACTCCGAGTCTGCACCTCCGGGGCCAGACAACCCTATGGGCAATGCTTTCTTTGCAACCTCCACTCCCCTCAAAACCGAGCAGGAGGCGAAGCGCATCATTGACCCCCTCAAAGCTCGTTACTGGAAGATTGTGAACCCCTCCGTCAAAAATCGGCTCGATCAACCCGTTGGTTTCAAGCTTATTCCCGGCGAAAATGTTCTCCCCTTCGCCCATCCAGACTCTCCTATTCTGAAGCGAGCTGGGTTCATGGCCCAACATCTCTGGGTTACCCCTTACGACGATGCAGAAAAGCATCCTGCTGGCAACTACCCCAACCAACATGCGGGTGGTGAGGGTCTACCCAAGTGGACACAGGCTAACCGCTCCATTGAGGAGACAGACGTAGTGATGTGGTACGTCTTCGGCCATCATCACATTACCCGCCCTGAAGATTGGCCAATTATGCCGACCGCTTACTCGGGTTTTATGATTAAGCCTGTGGGTTTCTTCAATGCAAATCCGGCATTAGATGTGCCACCGACTAGTGCCTACAACGGTGAGCATTGTCACAAATAGGTTGATTTTTCGTGCGCCTAGCGCACGAAAAATCAACCCTACAATGTACAGGACTTATGCAAGTTTGCTAGCTGTAGTACAGGTGTGTTGTGAGTGGGTTGCTTAGCAACCCACTCACAACAGATATGCGTCAGTCCCGTGAGTTAGCGCTTGATGTTCCTAATTTTGTGGATAGCACGTCGTCTAGGAACAATTTGTGTTTTTCTGGTATATCAATTTTTGAAATAGAACCAAAGATAAATTTAGAAGGCCGTTTATGATTTAACACTAGAATGTTGGGTCGTGCCGCATCCCAATGGTAAGAATCGATCTCTTGCCACTTCAATAAGTTAAACATAAAGTACATTCCATTTTCGTATACAAGCACATTGCTGCATCCAATCAGGATGTAGAGAATGGATATATTCCAATAAAGAATTAAAGGTGACCAGTCATCTGATGTAACTACAAAGTTAGGAGAGCCACCGAAGTGTTCATAAATAAAAAAAATTGATAAAGCCAGGCTAGCAACAGCAAAAATCAACCCACAGGACAAGAACCAGTAATTTGATAATGAACGACCAATCTTCAGGATAAGAGAGCCTGTCTCTCTTATCCCAGGCTCTAACCATGACACTATTGGAAGCCAGGTCAAAAGACTGGCGGCTGTGTATACACATACGGCGTAATTTACACTGGGGCTAACATCCAAAATAGATAGAACAAAAGATAGACCAATAACAATAAAAAGACCTAATAGGAAAAAACTAAGAAAGCGTGACATGTGCTACTTCCAACGAGCGCCCAGGTAAAACAACCTTTAAAAACACTGACGCGATCTACAATTCCAGACGCGATCGCCTCATCAAATCAAACTTTTTACAGGATTAAGCTTAAAGGCTATTTAAGCAGTTAATCTTTTATGCCCTATGCACATAAAAGATTAAGGAGATTTCCAGTAATGAAATTACCCCCAGAATGTTGGTGCTTTGCCCGCGAAGCGGGCAAAGCACCAACATTCTGGGTAAATTCTTATGCAGAAACCTCCTAACTGCTTAAACAGCCTCTCGGAACATCGGGGTGTGTAACGCCGGGTGCATCCCACTTTTGCAGATTTGGAAACCCACTTTTGTAAGTGAGGCGGGCTTAGCCCGCCTCACTTACAAAAGTGGGATGCACCCTGTAACGCCTCACTGGAGGGGAAATTCCTACAACCGGTAGATCGCCCACAAGCACTGCGATGGATGCATTCCTTCGAGGCATGTGCTGTTGAATCAGTTTTGTTAATTTCCAAGACAACCCTTTCTAATCAATCAAAAATTCTGTATCATAAGCTACAGAAACAGAGGAAATTTTTTATGGATTCAGCAACGCTCTCCTTTAACTCACAGTCCAATGCTTCTGGTGGGTTCATTCCTCAGGCCAACTGCTGGGTGCAGTTGCGCGATCGCCTCACTCCCTTCAGCCATGATGAGGCGCTGCTGCTGTGCGAAGAAGAGGGCGATCGCTGGGTAGCGTGGATTCCCGACCATGGGGAAGTTGTCTTGCACCGATCACAGTTTGTTGCAGAATAAATCCAAAAAACGTTGCTGAATGGAGGGTGAAACCCAGGTTTCACCCTCCATTCAGCAATACCAAAAGAAAAGTGAGCGGTGCTAAGCACCGCTCACTTTTCTTTCTTTAAAGCTTTACATGACAGCTCTAAACTGGGTAACCGCTTCGGTGTAGCGAATCGGTAGCACATACTCCAGGTTTTCATTGGGACGGGCAATGATATGGGTTGACAGCACTTGACCGCCGTTAACCCGCTTGACCGACTCCATTCCGGCAGCGAGGGAAGCCTGAACTTCGGAAACATTGCCCCGAACGATAACGGTGACCCGGCCACTGCCAATTTTTTCGTAGCCGACTAAGGTGACCTGCGCCGCTTTCACCATGGCGTCCGCCGCTTCAACAACCGCCGGGAAACCCAGGGTTTCAATCATTCCAACAGCAATTGACATAAAGATACGTCTAACCTTTTTGGTTGTATTGAGGGTTAATAGACACCCAATTATCCGTCGCTGATTTAATTTGAACAGGATCTACCCGATGGGTTAATGTGCTATCTGACCCACATCGATCCGGTATCTTTTGTTGCCTGTTTTATGAAGTGCTGTGCGCCTTAGTAGAGTCCGAGGGTAGGAGCTGTAAGAACCAAACACCAAGCCTTTCGCACTCAACTCCGTTGCACAACGCTATGAATAAAGTTCAGGATACGGTGTCAAATAAATCTTGATTTCTCAAAAGTGTATCTAAACATTAAGTGTACCCCTGTTTGGCCAGGATATGGGGGCGAGAGAGGTCTTTCTGACCTTGTCTTGCAATAATCTGCCAAAAGTGATGGGTCTGGTGAAACAACGCCCAGTCATTTTGATACAACGACTGGCGAAACACATCCCACGTTAAAGCACCCAGCCGTTGCCGTTCCTTGACGGATTCTACAAAGTACGTTTCAGTAGCTAGCCATAGCCGTCCCTAAAGTGTTTGGGGTGATCCCTCAGGAAAGCTCTGTCATAAGTATTTGAGTATCGTTACGTAATCATGAATTTATTTGCCAGCGGAATTATACTCGGAGAGCTTGTATCTCCTTGAGGATTGTTGGGCGATCGCCTCCCCTGGGGAATCGCCCCCTCCATGCACCGTTTTGCATAGTGGCCATCCGAAGTACATCGCATCGATTCCATTCCACCGCTTCATCCTGAGGTCATCGCCATGTCTGCCTTCTCTCGCCTCTGGTGGTTAGTTCCTGCCGTGACGCTCTCGTGGTGTTGGACGGCTGCGGCAGGATGGGCGCAGTCGATCGCCCCAGCTCAGGACGGAACAGGAACACAGGTAACTCAGGATGGAAGCCGCTATGACATTGATGGGGGGACATTGTCGAGCGATCGCCAAAACCTCTTTCACAGCTTTGAACGCCTGGGTCTGAGCCCCGACGAAATTGCCAACTTCCTCGCCAACCCGCAGATTGAGAATATCTTGGGACGGGTAACGGGTGGGGATGCCTCCGTTATTGATGGGTTGGTGCGCGTCAGTAATAGCAATGCCAACCTGTACTTGATGAATCCCGCAGGGATTGTATTTGGCCCCAATGCCCGCCTGGATTTAGCCGGTTCTTTTACAGCAACGACGGCTACCGGCATTGGGTTTGATGATGGTTGGTTTAGTGCGGTAGGCACGAATGGCTATGATGCGCTGGTCGGGACACCGTCAAGCTTTGCGTTTGAGTTGGGGCAACCGGGGGCGATCGCCAATTTAGGAACTCTATCCGTTGATGAAGGTCAAAGCCTTACCTTGATCGGCGGCACGGTTGTTAACACTGGTACGTTAGAGGCTCCAGGCGGCACGATTACTGTGGCAGCGGTACCAGGGGAAAATCTGGTGCGGCTGAGCCAGGTTGGCAGCTTACTGAGTGTTGAGTTTGAGCCGCTATCTGGAGGATCGAACCCGGTCGCTTTGACCCCGGCTACGTTGCCGGAATTGTTGACCGGTGGGAATTTAGCGAACGCTACCGCGCTGACGGTGGATGCCGATGGAACTGTGCGATTAGGTGGGTCTGGAACTATTGCCACTACTCCGGGCAGCACCACCATTTCGGGCTCCCTTACAACAGCTTCACCCCAGACGGCTGCGAATTCTGAGATTACCGTGGTAGGCGATCGCGTTTCCCTCATCGGAGCCACGGTGAACGCCAGTGGAGAGGGCGGTGGTGGCACGGTTCGCATCGGTGGTGATTACCAGGGGCAAGCAACTTTGCCTGCTGCCAGTCAAACTGTAGTGGATGGGGGGACGGCGATCGCTGCCGATGCTCTTACCACAGGAGATGGCGGGAGAGTTATTCTCTGGTCTGAAAACGGTACCCAGTTTAATGGCACCCTGACCGCACGCGGTGGCTTAGCAGCTGGTAACGGCGGCTTTGCAGAAGTTTCCGGTCGCAACGGGTTGAGCTTTGATGGGACCGTGGATGTGAGTGCCCCAGCCGGAACGATGGGCACCCTGCTGCTCGATCCAGCCAGCGTCATCATTGGAGCCGTAGGGACTGACGATGCCCAACTGGATGACGGACAAATTCTTGCGGGTGATCCGGGTGGCACCTTTTTCATCACAGCGGATCGGGTTGCTCAGTTGCTGAACACAGGCAATGTCATCATTACCGCCAGCAATAACATTGATATCACCAGCGCCATTAACGCTTCTGCCAATACATTGGTGTCTGACCTCACCCTCACAGCACCCGATATTTTGTTGGATGAGGCAATCACGCTCAACGGTGGTAATTTGACCTTCAATGGTGATGTCACCGTAGGAAGTGCATCTTCGGCCCAATTAGGGGTTGGGTCGTCTACTGGAGGAACTGTTACCTTTAATGGCACAGTGGAACGCCCGGTGGGATTTCGGCGGTTGTCTGTGAGTGCAGATACCGTTGCCTTTAACGATACTGTTGGCAGCGCAAACCCCTTAGATATTCAAATCTTTGGGCGTGATGTGTCCTTCCTGAGTAATGGAACAACACAACTGGATGGCTTTTTCCCTTCGCTTACTGGATCTCTTCAATTAACAGGGCAGAACTTTAATATTCAAAATGCCACTATCAACACCCGGGGTAACCTGAATGCCCAGGTGCAAAATTTTGTTCTTACCGAGAGTTTTGTGGATGCAGGTAACGTGGCGGTGCAGGCTGTCACGATGAATTTGAATGATTCAACGGTGCGATCGCGCCAGGATCTCACTCTCCAGTCTCAAACTAACCTTGGTATTCGCAACAATGCCATCTCGGCCAACTCCCTGATCGCAGCTCGCAATTTGCAAGTTACCGCTCAAACAGGAACTCTACAAATCCTTGATTCTGCTGCAGATGCGATTGTGTTTGAAGCGGGTAATAACATGACCTTGCGGGGTGGTGGTGGCATTAGCCTGAATGCTTTGACGAATACAGGTTCTGTCTTCCGCAGTAATGGGGATATCACATTAATCAGCAACAATGCGATTACGGCGAATGGACGGTTCGGGGCCGGGAGTGATTTCGCAGTGCTGGATGCTCTGGGTAATCCCCGTGCCTTTACCACCACAAACCAAAATGCTAGCAGCGTCATCAGTGCTAGTGGCAACGTGACGTTTGGGAATTACAGTGGCGTTTCGCTTTGGGTAGAGGCTCTGGGCAGCATCCAGGGCGGCAATATTGACATTACGGGGCCAAATACAGCCCTGACCGGAACTGACCCAGAAGTTGCTCTGCTGAGCACCACAGGGTCTGTGGTTTTGCGGGCAGGGGTAACGCAATTAAGTAATCCGGCTAACCTGGGGGCTCCAACGGCCCTTGGGGGCACAACGTTTACTCCAACGACGGCCTCTGGCGGCAATTTGACTGTGGGCAATGTCACCGTTGGGTTTGATGGACGGGTGGTTCTCTCAGCCCGTGGTTCTATACAGACGGGCGACATTTTAGGTGGTGAGGGTATTCGTTTAAATGCTGGTGGCAACATCACGACAGGGAACCTGAATACCAATATTTCAGGAGACTCGCTAGATTTTGGGCAAGTGCGGCTCACCTCAGGTGGTGACATTACTGTAGGGGCTATTGATGCGGGGGCAGGTGGTGTCGATGTCACAGCGGCGGGGGCATTTCGGGCTTTAGGCTATGGAGCAGGTTTGCTGGAGACCTTTGTGCCCTTACGCGGCAATACCCAACTCATCAACTACTTGATCAGCCAGGGAGTACCTGCCAGTTTGTTTGCTGATCCAAACAACGTTGCCGAGTTTATTAGCATTCGCCCTGGCTCCTCAAATGGCACGTTTGACCCAACCAGGACAGATAACACACTGTTTCCCGTAAGTATCTTGACTCGTCCCAGTAGTAGTGTCGTGACCAGCAGTGGGTTTAATGCCCCGGTTGTGATTCGTTATGGTGGGGCGGGAGCCTCTACCCTGGTGGACAATCAATTTACTGTGGAAGGACGACCCGGACGGATTACTGTCATCGGTGCTGGGGAGTCTTTTTCAACGGGGCCACTGACGACAACGGCTAATCCTACTTTGGTGCCAGAGGATGCCGCAAATACCTTCGCGACTTTCGACCCCAACAATCCCTTCAACCTTCGTCTCAACAACACCTACGGCTTGGTGCCGAGCAATGTTGTGAATAATGCCAGCGGTACAGTGGGGGCGATCGCCGTAGGAGCCGGCACGAATGTCAACCTCTACGGCTCATTGCAGAACAACACTTTTGCGCCGATTCCTCCCGATAATGGCGGTGGCCCCGGTGGTGGTCCTGGTGGTGGTCCTGGCGGTGGCCCCGGTGGTGGTCCTGGCGGCAGTCCTGGTGGCGGCCCCGGTGGTGTTGGCAGTGGTGGCAATGGTGATGGTGGGTCAGGGGCTTCAGGCAACAACGTGACTACAGCTCAGTTGGAGAACGACGAGAGCAGTACAGAAACTTGCCCTGTAAACCCAGGGCTGACTCCCAACACCCCGGAAACGATCGCCCTCCGCAGCAGCGAAACCGCAGCTTCACCCTGTACAACCCGATCTGATGAGGAGCCAGTGCTACGGATTGAGCCGGGAGTTGTCCCTCAACTGGCAATTCCTCCGGGGGCAGCAGAGCCGAACACCTCTGATTCTCCTTGATACCCCTTATGCACCGATCGCGCTTGAGTCGCTTGGTCAAATTCCTCAGCTGCTTGCTTTTGGGTCTATGTTTGAGCGGAATAGGGACACCGCTAGTTGCCCTGAACCTGCCAGTAACCCTGGCTGTGGAATCAGCACCTACCACTTCTCCGTCCTTATCGGAGCAGGCCTTGGAGCTATTTTGGCAGGGCTACCGGCTTTATCAAGATCAGCAGGTGGAGGCGGCGATCGCCCCCTGGCAACAAGCCCTCACCCTCTATCAGCAAGCCCAGGATCGTGCGGGAGAGCGCTCTACCCTCAGTGCCCTGGGTTCTGCCTATTTAAATCTGGAGGATTATGGGCAGGCGATCGCTCACTTGGAGCAATTTCTGAGCCGAGTCGAGGCAGAATCCGCACCTTTGCCTGAGGCAGATCGCTTAGCTCAGGCTCAGGTACTCAGCAATTTAGGCGTAGCTTACCGCGAAGTCGGACAATACGCCCGAGCGGTAACCGTGCAGGAGCAAGCTCTCCATCTCATGCAATCCCTCGGAGACGCTTACCAATCTGCAACGGGTCGCGTGTGGGGCAATCTAGGCAATGCCTATGCGGCTGTGGGGGATTACAATGCCGCAATTCAAGCTCATCAGCAGGCACTGGCTATTGTGCAAGCGCAGAATGATGCGGTGGGCGAAGCGGAGACGCTCAGCAATCTGGGGGTGCTCTATGCCAATGAGGGCGACTATGACGAGGCGATCGCCCAGTACCAGCAAAGTCTGGTGCGGCTCGAAGCTCTGGGTAGCCAACCCGAACCAACCCGCTATCACCAGGCTCAGGCACACCTACTCCTCAATATGGCGTCGGCTTACCATGCGAAGAGCGATCTGGATCGCGCAGAGGTTTATTATCGTCAGAGTTTAACCCTGGCGCAGGAGGTAGGCGATCGCTCCCTGGAGGCGATGGGCTTGGGCAGTCTGGGGATGGTGCAGGAGGAGCGAGAGGATCTGGAGGGGGCGATCGCTTTACAGCGGGAGAGCCTGGTCATTGCACGAACCCTGGGCGATCCGCGCCTAGAGGCAACCGTACAGAATAATCTCGGCCATACTCTGTTTAACCAGGGCCAGTATCGAGAAGCAGAGGAGTTGCTGCGGCAGGCGATCGCCCATCTCGAGTCCTTGCGCCCTGGTCTGTCGGATCTGGATAATATCGCCCTGTTTGATAGTCAGATATTCAGCTACAACCTGTTGCAGCAAATTCTCGTGGCTCGGGAGCGCTACGAGGCCGCATTGGAGGTATCGGAGCGGGGGCGGGCGCGAGCCTTTGCAGAACTATTAACACGTCGCAGCAATCCTGGCTTCCCGTCCGATGTGCTGCCACCGCCTACGGTGGAGGAGATGCGAGCGATCGCCCAGCGTCAGAACGCCACACTGGTGGAGTATGCGATCGTGGCAGATGATGCATTTCGGTTTCAGGGGCGGCAGCGGGGGCGGGAGGCAGAGTTATTAATTTGGGTGGTGCCACCATCGGGGGCGATCGCTTTTCGTCGTGTCGATTTACAACCTCTCTGGGATCAAAACCGCTCGAGTAGCTCCCTGAGTAATCTGGTTGCTAGTAGCCGCCGTGCTTTGGGGGTGCGCGGCGAGGAGCGCGATGGTGCCAGTGCAACTAGCTTCGATTGGCCCAAGTTGCAACAACTGCATGAACACTTGATTGCCCCCATCGAGGATCTCCTGCCTGCGGAACCCACCGCTCCTGTCATCATCATTCCGCAGGATGCGTTGTTTTTGGTGCCTTTTGCTGCGCTTCAGGACACTGACGGTCGTTATTTAATTGAACGCCACACCTTGCTCACAGCCCCCTCCATTCAGGTCATTGGATTGGCCCAGGCTCAGCAGGGCCATCGTGAGACGAGAACAAGCGGTGATGCACTCGCCTCGGTGCTGTTGGTGGGTAACCCAACGATGCCCGCAATATCGTCTAAACCCGGTGATCCACCCCAGCCTCTGGCTCCTCTGCCCGGTTCTGAGCAGGAAGCCCGAGACATCGCCCGATTGCTCAATGTGCCTGCTCTTTTGGGTGAACAAGCCACAGAGGTAACTGTACGCGATCGCATGCCTACAGCCCGCATTATTCACCTGGCAACTCACGGTCTGTTGAACTATGGTCAGGCTCAGCAGGGAAGGGGGCGTGATATGCCGGGGGCGATCGCATTAGCTCCTTCTGAAGAAAGGCCCGCCCTTGGTTCACCGCCACTTTCCTCTGCTGAAACCGATGGGCTTCTAACCACCGCCGAAATTCTCAGCCTGCGTCTAAATGCCGATCTGGTGGTGTTAAGTGCCTGTAACACGGGTCGCGGCGAAATTACGGGGGATGGGGTGATTGGTTTATCCCGCTCCTTTATCTCGGCAGGTGCCGCCAGCATCATCGTTTCCCTGTGGGCCGTGTCTGATACCTCCACAGCCTTTGTCATGACCCACTTTTACGAGAACCTGCGCCAGGGGCAGGGTAAAGCCCAGGCCCTACGACAAGCTATGCTGGATGCCAAAAACGAATATAATCACCCATTTGACTGGGCCGCCTTCACATTGATTGGTGAGGCTCAATAATCTGAGTTCGGGTTAAGGAGATTTCCAGATAAGAACTTCCCCATTATTTGGAAAAAAGGCGCGGCGAAGCCGCGCCTTTTTTCCAAATAATGGGGATATTGTTTCTCAGAAATCTCCTAAGGGCGTTAGATCGCAAACGAGCGTTTTGGGCGTACCGAAGCATACCCATAATGCTCAAGAACTAGAGGGATAGTGTGGCTCAGTAGGTTTGAAGCCGCCCTTATGCTTTATCCATTCCGCTATGTATAGGCGAGTGTCCATTGGCTCCTATCAAGAAGCTGTGAATTCGTTGGCGCAGGGTTTGAGCCAGATCAGTAATTTGCGACCAATCTCCTGTGGCGATCGCCTGCTGTGGAAACAATTGCCCGGAAAGGCCTACGGCGATCGCTCCTGCCTCTAAAAAGGTGCGCGTATTCTCCAGTGTCACACCCCCTGTCGGAATCATGGGAATCTGACCTATCGGCCCCTGCAAGCAGCGCAGGTAATTCGCTCCACCTACCGATTGGATTGGAAATACCTTCACTGCCGAAGCCCCAGCTTGCCATGCCGTCACAATTTCTGTGGGGGTTAGAGTACCGGGCACCATTGGCACATGGGCTCGATCAGCTGTTTCGATAAGACGAGGGTTTGTGTGCGGGGTAAAGAGAAACTGGGCTCCGGCGGCGATCGCTTCCTCTACCTGGCTTTCGGTCATCAATGTTCCGGCACCAATGGTGCAGTGGGGTAAAGTTTCTCGCAGGTGAGCAATGAGATGGGCCGGACGATCGCTATTCCAGGTAATTTCAATCAGCCCCATGCCGCCGGCCGCAACGGCTTGGGCCATTTGAAAGCCCAGAGCGAACTCAGGAGAACGGATAACGGCGATCGCCCGCTCTTGGCGCAGTTGCGATAACCAGTCAATGGACATTAAGGATGAAATTTGGGATTGCGTTCCAGACATTTCCACAGGATAATGAAAAGAATATGAAAAATTAGTCCGCCAGGCTGCCAGTGACACTTACTTCCAACTCCCCAACCTTGGCTTCAGACGCTCTAACTTCGGTGACTCCTGCTCCTTCCCTAGCGGTCACCCCGGACGAAACTCTTTCCGAGACTCCGGCCACAGTAGAACCTCAAAATTGCCTCACCTGGCAGGCCGAGCTGCAAATTTTCCTCTCTACATTCTTCACTATTTTTCTGGCCGAGGTGGGAGATAAAACCCAACTGACCGTGCTGCTCATGAGCGCCGAGTCAGGTTCTCCATGGACGGTGTTTTTGGGTGCGGCAGTGGCGCTCGTGGCAACGAGCTTATGTGGCGTGCTGCTAGGGCGTTGGCTTTCCTCTCGGATTTCCCCAAAGGTTTTGGAGAAATCCGCTGCGGTCTTACTGCTGGGTATCGCGGCCTTGTTGTTGTGGGATGTGAGCCAGGGCTGACAGAATTTTACCCTTGTTTCCTTCCTGTCTTAAACCTCTTTCTCCTGGAGCCTGGAGCGGTGAATTTACAATTATTGGGTTTGACCTTTGTAACGGTTTTTATTTCTGAGTTAGGAGATAAAAGCCAGTTGGCCGCGATCGCCCTTGGCAGTAGTTGTAAATCCATCCGGGCGGTATTTTTGGGGGCTTCTCTGGCGCTGGTACTGGCAAGTTTTCTGGGGGTTTTATTAGGAGAAGGGGTTGGCACACTCCTGCCAGAACGATGGGTGAAGGCGATCGCCGCCATCGGTTTTATTATCATGGCGTTCAAACTACTCCTCAGTCGCGAAGACGATACAGAAGCTGCGTAGTTTTGACCATGAGTTACGCCATCAGAAGCTATGCCAGGGCTATAAAGAGTGCGTTGAGTTTGTCCCTCATGTGCTGAAAATTTTGTAATGACGCTGCATGCAGTGTCATTACAAAATTTTCAGCACATGAGAATCTTTTCAGCAATTCTCATTTTGATATCCAACCCGAAAATAGCCCGCCGAAGGCGGGCTATTTTCGGGTTTCAAAGCTGAGAGTTCGTGCCCGACGGGCACGAACTCTCAGCTTTGAAACCCATACTGAGAATTGCTGGAATCTTTTGGTGAATCATGCAGGCTAAACGGGAGTATAGCCTTTCACCAGTTTCAGAATGGTTTCGACGAGTAGCGCTGGCTCTAATGGTTTCGGCATGTGTTCCTGAAAGCCTGCAGCCAGGGCTTGTTGGCGATCGGCTTCGCTGATGTAAGCGGTAAGGGCGATCGCGGGAATTTGACTGGTTTGCGTTACTTTTCGAATGTGCTGCATTAAAGTGTAGCCATCCATCTCAGACATGCCAATATCGCTGAGCAGAACGTCGGGTTTGCATTGGGACAGCGTGTCGAGAGCATCCGATGCTGAGGAGGATGTGGTTACCCTGGCACCATACATCTCCAGGGCAAAGGTAATCATCTCGCGGTTGTCGGCATCATCGTCCACCACCAGGACATGAATGTTGTCCAGTCTGTCCTCGTTTGTAGGAAGGTTCGTAGAAACTGGCATGGATGGCGTGGCCGCTAGGGGAATTTGCACCGTAAAGGTTGCCCCTTGGCCTTCTCCATAGCTGGCAGCGTGAATGCGGCCCTCATGTTTATCAACGATTTGTTTAGCGATCGCCAATCCTAAACCCAGGCCGCCATAGGTACGTGTTGTCGTGCTATCCGCCTGTTCAAAATGCTCAAACACATGAGGCAGAAAATCGGCGGAAATACCCCGACCGTCATCAATCACCTGGATCTGGGCAAAGACATCAAAATAATTGAGTTGAATAATAATTTTGCCTCCAATCGGGGAGAACTTAATGGCATTCGACAACAAATTCCAGACCACCTGCTTTAAGCGGTTCGCATCACCCAAGGCATAGTGTGGAGTATTCTCAAACTGTGTAATTAATTGAATTGACTTTGATTTTGCCATGGAATGAACTGTCTCCATGGCATCTTCAATAATGGGAATTAGAGGTGTTGGAACAATATTTAAAGTGAGTTTATCCCGCAAGATCCGAGACGTATCGAGTAGATCATCGATCATCTGTGCCTGTAATTTGGCATTGCGTTCAATGGTTTCTAATGCTCGTTGGGTTACCTCTGCATCCAGTTTTTGCAAGAGTAGCAATTTACTCCATCCCAGAATTGAATTAAGGGGCGATCGCAACTCATGGGCCAGCACCGCCAGAAACCTATCTTTTAAGTGATTGGCTTGCTCTGCTTCCTCTTTTGCTGCTTGGGTTTCCAGTCTGAGCTCCCGTTCTCGGCGCTCACTGATAATCTTCTGCGTTGTTTCATTGACGGCAATAAAAATGCCTCCCACTCGGCCCGATTCCTCCCAGATGGGCGTATAGGAGAAGGTGAAATAGCCGATTTCAGGCTGTCCAAAGCGCTCCAATTGGAGGGGCAAATCCTCCGACCAGGTAGCCTTTCCTGTGGCGACGACCTGATTCAACATCGGGCCAACTACGTCCCAAACTTCTTTCCAGCACTCGCTTCCCGCTTGCCCGAGGGCTTTAGGGTGCTTGCTGCCTGCAATAGAAATATAGGCATCGTTGTAGAAATGAATGTAGTCTGGCCCCCACAGAATCTGCATGGGAAACTTGGACAACAGCAAAACCTGTAATGTGACCTGAAGGCTTTGGGACCAGGTTTCAATAGGCCCTATCGAGGTCGAGGCCCAGTCAAAGGCTTTGATCCGAGCCCCCATTTCTCCACCCTGTTCAAAGAGATCAGTCAAAACTCCGTTTTTCACGTGATACTCCCTGCATTTCTGGTGCTGTTTTCGATGGGTGGTTGGTTATTGTGGAAGGAATGCTTCGCGCCCCTTCCACCCACAGTAACCAACACAGATTTGAAATTTCACCCAGCTATTTTATAGCGTTACTCAATGAGACGTTAATTATTTATTCCCTTGAAAGATAAAAGGTGATCCTCTATGGCGGAATAGCGCTAACATCAGCCTAAACTTACGCTAGAGAAGGGTCAGGGTCTGCTTCAACGACAATTTTGTAAGATAACTTGCCTCAGGTTGTCAAAAGGAAAACAGAAAAATAGGGGTGGGGATCATTCACAATAGGGGCAGCAGTTGTGAGGAGATTCTGACATGAAACTGAAGGAACTACTGGCCACCCTGTCGGACATGTCTGGACTGCCAGAGCATCCAGCCCTTGACCAGGAAGTGACAGGTCTTTGTACCAACTCCCATGCCTGCAAACCGGGAAGTCTGTTCATTGGGATGCCGGGAACGCGGGTGGATGGCGGCGAGTTTTGGGTCAGTGCCGTGGAATCGGGAGCGATCGCCGCCCTCGTCTCCCCCTCAGCGCTGCAAAACAAGCCTCCCAGCAGTAGTGAGTTTCCCAATGCGTTGGTGATTGCAGTGCCAGATATGGCGATCGCCTGCGCGGCTGTCTCCGCCGCCTTCTACGATTACCCCAGCCGCAAGATGCAGCTAGTCGGCGTGACGGGTACCAATGGTAAAACCACCACGACTCACCTGATCGAATTCTTCCTGCAACAGGCTCAGAAACCTGTCGCTCTACTGGGTACTCTCTACGCACGCTGGCCGGGTTATCAAAAAACTGCGGTTCATACGACTCCCTTTGCCCTGGAGTTGCAGGAGCAACTTTCAGAAGCAGCCCAGGCCGGTAGCCAGATGGCGGTCATGGAAGTCAGTTCCCATGCTTTAGCTCAGGGACGCGTGAGCGACTGTACGTTTGAAGTGGGGGTGTTCACCAACCTGACGCAGGATCACCTCGATTACCACAAGGATTTAGAAGATTACTTCCAGGCCAAAGCCTTGCTCTTCAGTCCGCAATATTTAGCGGGACGGGCGATTATCAATTTGGATGATGCCTACGGAAAGCGTATTGCCTCCAGTTTAGAGGTCGGTCGCGTCTGGACCTATAGCACCCAAGACAGTACTGCCGATCTGTGGACGAGCGACCTGGTTTATGAACCCGATGGTGTGAGTGGCATTCTCCATACTCCTGTGGGCAACGCCTCCTTTAAGTCTCCGCTGGTGGGGCAGTTCAACCTGGCAAACCTGTTAGCGGCAGTGGGAGCTGCTCTGCACCTGGGAGTGGATGTGGAAACCATCGTAGCGGCGCTGCCCCGGTTCTCCGGCGTACCCGGTCGAGTAGAACAGGTGCAAGTGCAACCCAATCAAGATATTAGTGTGATTGTGGATTATGCCCACACCCCTGATAGTCTGGAAAACTTACTTAAGGCATCCCGACCTTTCATTAAAGGGCGGATGATCTGCGTGTTTGGATGCGGGGGCGATCGCGATCGCACTAAACGCCCTCAAATGGGCAGCATCGCCGCTCGCTTGTCAGACTGGGCCATTGTCACCTCCGACAACCCCCGTACTGAAGATCCTCAGCGCATCCTGGATGACATTGTGGCTGGGATTCCCGAGGGAACTAACCCGCTGGTGTTGGGCGATCGCGCCCAGGCCATTCGCACCGCTATTTTAGAGGCGAAGCCTGGGGATGGCGTTCTGATCGCAGGCAAAGGGCACGAGGACTACCAGATCCTTGGCACCGAAAAGGTCCACTTCGACGATCGGGAGCAGGCGCGTGTAGCACTAGAGGAGCGGTTTGCGGTAACGGCCTAAGAGAGAACTTTGGGAGAAAAGGAGTGGGGCGGCGCAACACGCCGCCCCACTCCTTTTGTTAAAAAAACTTTCAGCCCGTCCTCAAGCCATGGGCAACGAAAACCGAAACACGCTTCCCCTTCCTAACTGGCTTTCTACCTCAATGGTGCCGTTCTGCAATTCCACCAGACGGCGGCAAATGGCGAGGCCGACGCCGGTACCGCCAGAGTTGCGATCGCGCGATCGATCTGATCGCCAAAACCGTTCAAAAATGTGAGGGAGATCTTCGGGGGCAATACCGATACCAGTATCACTGATAGCTGTCCAGACGCGATCGCCTTCTTCCCAGGCGGTTACGTGAATTGTTCCCTGCGGAGTGTAGCGCATGGCATTGCTGATCAAGTTGACCAGAATCTGTTCAATGCGAACCATGTCTCCCCGGACGAGGGGCAAATCCAGCGGCTCATCCAGATGTAGGGTAAGCTTTTCATTCTCTACCAGTTGATCCGAAAAGCGCTGCACGACAGACTGCAAGATGGGGTAGAGGGCCGTGGGCTGAGAGTCGATGGGGAGGTAGCCTGCCTCAATTTTGGATAACTCCTGTAAGTCATTGACCAGCCGCCGCATCCGGTTCGTTTCCTTCGATAGGAGCTGGTATAGCTCCGGCGATGCCTCCAGAGTACCGTCGCCCATGCCTTCCAAATAGCCTTCAATAACGGTCAGGGGAGTACGCAGTTCGTGGCTCAAATCCGTGACGAGATCTCGCCGCCGCTGCTCGACCCCCTGCAACCCCGCCGCCATACGGTTAAAACTGCTGGCAAGCTGATCGAGCTCAGGAATTTCTTGAGAAGGCAGTCGCTCTTGTAAGTTTCCAGCCGCAAACTTCTTGGTGATTTCCTCCATTTGGATCAGCGGTTGCACAATCCGCTTTGAAACTAGATAACTCAAAATGCCTGCTGTGCTGGCACCTACCACCACAGACCAGAAGGCTCCCCGGTTCCAGGCATACTGAAACCCCTGTATCAGGTCTCGGCGAAATGGCCCCACGACAATCTCCCGTCCCTGAATTCGCTCAAGGTACAGGATAAAGTACCGGGGAGATGAAATTTTGCTGATCACTACCAGCGTAAGGGTTCCCAGCAGTGTAACCAGCAGGTGGGACAGAAACAGCCGGGAACCCAGAGCTAACTTGGACATTGCTAATTGGATTCAGCCCGATAGATTCTGGCTCGGATACCTTGCTGTTGCAAATCCTGAAGTAGGGATTCGGCGCGGCCTTCTTCCTGAAATGCTCCAAACTGGACAACCGCACCAATCTCAAAGTTGCGCACATAAGCGTCGCCTACAGCACGGCGAGCTGACTCCAGGCTGCGATCGCCTGTATAGTCTGTCACGACATAGTAATAGGCGGATGGCCGCGATGGGGCGGCTGCTACTGTAGGTGCCGGTCGTGACGGTGCCGGACGAGAGGCAGCAGGGGATGGAGCCGGACGGGAAGCAGCGGGTGCCGGGCGAGAAGCTGGACGGGCAGCAACCGAGGGCCGGGTTGTAGGGCGTGGAGATGCGGCTGGAGCCGGACGGCTGGCGGTGCGAGATGGGGTTGCCGGCCGGGAAGCGGGAGCTGTGTTGGCGCGTTGAGAAGATGCAGCCGGGCGACTGGCTGAAGGAGAACTGGCCGCTCGGGATGGCTGGGCTGCTCGAGCAGTATTCGGAGCAATGGAGGGAGCTGCTGTTGGAGTGCGGGGAGTCGCAGACGTCCCTGAGCTTGAGTTGACAGTTGGAGGTTTCGGTGTTGTTGAGGCTTCGGAAGTTCCATCCTCAGGCAGTGTGCTGAGGGTGTCCAAATTCAGATCACGAAATTCTTCGCTTGATAGGTCTGGGTAGAAGGAACTGGGCTCATTGCTGGCGGTGGTTGTGTCTGGGGTTGTAGAAGCGGCTGTGCCAACCTCATTAGCTGGAGCTTTGGCGCTCGTGAACGGCAGTCCGTTCGGGTTGGTCATGATGTACCCCAGGGTCACACTGGAAAGTAGCAGTAGCACCATGGAGCCTACCCCAAGCGGAGTCAGGAGCGTATCCATCAACCGAGGAGCTGACTGTGACTCTGTGCGCAGCTCAGCTTCGTCTTCAGCCAGGCTACGGAGCAAATGCTCAGAGGATTCCAAATAGTCTGGATATCCTTCGGTTTGGGGAGGGGTAAAGGGCTTGGAGGGAGCTTCGGGCGCTAGAGGAGCGGTGAAACTGGGTTCAGGTTGTAGATTGGCAGCCAGGTTTGGAGCGATCGCCAACGCAGCAGTCTCCGCAACGGGAGGAGCGGCTTCGATCGCGCTGACTCCGGGGTCTGTGATCGGCTGCCCTTCTCCCCAGCGAGACTGGACGGGCGATCGCCGTCGTGCACGCCGATAGCGAGCCAGTTCGTCCTCCAGGCGCACATCCATACAGTGCAGCGTTGTCTGAAGCACTGGATGTAGATCTGTCAGGGGTGCAGCGGAATCAGTGGATGGACGGCGAGGCATGGGTCTTTCTCCTGCCATGGAAGGACGCAACGTATAGCCGGGTCGAGGGGTATGCCCTCTATTCTATTGATGATGACTGATAATAATAGCGAATTTTAATAAAGTCAGGGGTAGAACTCGTCTGAATCGGCAATTCTCGC
Source organism: Leptolyngbya sp. PL-A3 (assembly GCF_039962325.1). Lineage (NCBI taxonomy): Bacteria > Bacillati > Cyanobacteriota > Cyanophyceae > Leptolyngbyales > Leptolyngbyaceae > Leptolyngbya > Leptolyngbya sp. PL-A3. The sequence goes on along the minus strand of NZ_JAMPLB010000019.1, from coordinate 45,019 downwards.
CAAGAACGAGACTGGAAGGTCGGGCTCTACCAGTATGAACTTCTAGCCTCGGAGCTCAAATCTAGCCGTCAGCGGTCCAGTTTAAGGATTGATTGCACGTAGGAAATTGTTGCGCCTGCATCGCTGGGGCCACTGCTTTTAAGAGCTGACAGAACTTACGCATTAATGTTGGGTGTCGTGTGAAAAGCACACCCAACATTAATGCTCTGATAGAGCGGACTTGCGTAAGCCCTGAGCTGAACTGTAGCCAGGTTCATTTGAGTTGCGGCGGTGGGAGAGCTGAGGACTTAGTCTTTAGCTCTCCCACCGCTGTAACCGTATTGGGTGAGCCTGCCATCAATGAACGCCTACTCGAAGGCAGCATTTTTGATCCGTGAGAGAGGGGGATCACCGAATTCTTTAGCAAATTTAATAACTAGTGTGGCTGTACCATATATAGTGGACAATGTTCGAGTAAAAAGCACAACTACGCTAAATCTGGTAAAGCCATAGGAGTCCTGTTGATAGTATGAATTGACGTTAGATTGGTATCGATTGATGTCGGCTAGGGTATCGGTAGACTCGGGATTCGTTAATCAATTTTGAATTGAAGGTTTTGGAAATCTTATGGCGTGGCGATCGCTCCACCAAGTACTAGGTTCTTTTGAGCAGGAGCCCACCTGGAACCATCGGCAACAGTTTCAGCGCTTGCTGGCTCACTGGCCCGAGGTGGTGGGAACAGCGGTTGCAGCCCAAACTCGTCCCATTGCGTTGCAACGGGATGTACTTCAGGTAGCGACCAGTAGTTCGGTGTGGGCACAGAACCTGATGTTTGAGCGGCAGCGTATTCTCGATAAGCTCAACTCTCAGCTATCTTTAGCCGTTAAAGATATTCGCTTCTCCACAGCTCACTGGTATAACGGCGGGGCAGAAACGATCGCTTCCGAGTCGCAAAAGATTTGGCAGCAACATCCCAGCCGTACAAGCGGCCCGGGGTCTGTGATTGTGCCTCCGGCTCCTTCGAAGGATGCGACGACAGCGTTTCAGGCTTGGGCAGGGCGAGTGCGATCGCGCGCTCAACACTTGCCGCTGTGCCCTGACTGCCGTTGTCCTACGCCAGAAGGGGAATTGCGGCGCTGGTCAGTTTGCTCGTTATGTGCTGCAAAAGCTTGGGCTCCCGGTGGAGACAATGCTTCAAAGGATGAGTCTGTGCCCGACCCATCCGTTTAACTTGAGATGTTGGCAGGGTGGACAAAGCCTTCTTAACGTTATAGGGGCGTGCTTTGTAGCCCTACGTAATTTTGTACCAAACCTGAGTTTGGGATATGGGCTTTTCGAGGGGCGCGCAAAGCGCCCCTCGAAAAGCCCATTTTGATGTGCGCGTTGGGCCATGCCTTCCCAAAATTAGTTTTTTGAATAAATTCTAGGTGGTAGAAATACAGTCCCTGTGTTTGAGATGAAGGTGCAAGCACCTCCATCTCAAACACAGGGGCATTGAGCTGTCAATCTAGGCCCTTGTGGGAGTCATAACCGTGCCGCTACCCCCATCAGCAGTTCTTATTTTGGAATCAAGCCTGAAAACCGCTCGCCTGAGGTGAGCAGTTTTCAGGCCTCAAAGCCCACTATGAGAATTGCTGCACTTCCACAGAAGATGCAAGGTGTCGATGCGTCATTCTAAGTATTTGCTGGATTGCTGCTTGGTTTTGCCGAGGTTTCTTGGGGCTACTGGTACTACACCAAGAAGATTTTTTGAGGATCCGAAAATTTGCCTAATAAAAGTGAAATTAGCTCAATCTCTGGGTGGAAGCGATCGCTAAATTGTTTTTTAACTCTGGAAATTCCTACTGGAAGATTGTATTTCTTTCCATACTCCTGGCTTCCTGTTTCCGATGATCCCCGATCAGTTGCTCTTGGAATGAGAGGGTTCTTAGGTTTGTAAAGGATAATACCTACTACAGAAAAACTAGTGCTTTTTTTCTGTGTCTTTAATTAACCGAAAACGGAAGAGAATGTAAAACTTGTTTTTTATTTGGGATCGCTAGAACCCTTACAAAAATAAGGTCTTGAGTGGGTTTTTTATAGAAAACTTCGATCGAAACCCAACGCAGAATAGGAGTACTTCCTCCACTATCAAATCTTCCAATGAGCAGCATTTCTCCCAAAGTTTCCGCATGCCGTCATTGCCTTTATTACCAGGTTGAAGGGCGTCGGGGCGGTAACTGTCATCAGCTGGGGGTTCCCGTACAGGCTCAATGGAAAGCGTGTCCTTTAGCGACACCCTGTTTTGCTGAATCTTCCGTTAAAACAGACGAAGATTTACTCTATCAACCAGCGCTTACCCCTGTTATGGAAGTGATCCCCACCGTTGCCGTCATGGAAGTACCAACTGCGGCGGACGTCATTCCGATTGCGGGTGCGGTGCGGCGATTGGTGCGGCCTCCCTCCCTGATGGCGTAGCAGCTGTTGTGGGTGTCGCGATGGTGTAATTGAACGTCATATTGATCCCCAAGCGCTCATCGGTCATCTCATCATTAAAAGCTTGAAAGGGTGCTGCATTACGCACAGCCTCCAATGCGGCTTGATCGGCTGCAGCAGAACCGGAGGGCTGTGTTAATGCCACCTGTCGCAAATTCCCCAGGCGGTCGACCTCCAAACGAACGATCGCCTGACGGCTAACATCCAAAGGAATTCGTTCCCACTGAGCAATAATTTGGGCATTGACCTGGGCAGCGTAGGCTCCCCGTAACTCATCCTGCTGGGCGGCAACCTGTACGGGGCCGTCCTGGTTGGTGTAATCCGGGTTCGGTGTTCCTTCTAACCCTGTGTTCGCAGCGATAGGCTGGGTTACCGAGGCGGGTGTTGCGTCTGCGGGGGCGCTTTCAGTGGGGACGCTCGCCTCTAAAGTTTCAGCCTCTGATATCGCCTGCGGCGAGGGAACTTCTGGCGGTTCGGGCAATGGGAAAGGCTGTGCAGCGGGATCAACTTCAGGTTCTGGTGAAATCGTGCTCGGAGAAACCACTACCTCAGAGGGCAACGTTGGGACCGGTGTAGAGAGGGATGGGGCGACCAAAGGGGGTGGGGTCGTGGGTGCATCAGCTGTTACAGCTTTTGCTTCTTCGACGGGCGGAGTTTGTGATGCCGGAGGGGGCACGTTATTTTGGGCTGGACGCACTTCTCCTGGGATGTTGAGAGTAGCCGCATTAACGGGTTTAGAAGCGTCTTCAGCCAGAATTGCTTTTTGTGGAGCAGCGGTTGCTTTCCCAGCATTAATCGGTAAGTTAGGCCGGTGCTCACCCTGAGCTTTGGTATTAGATTGCGCTCGTCGAGGGGTATTTTCTACAGACGCATCATCGTCAGCATCAATATAGATGAATTCAATGGGAGTGCTGGCGATCGCCTCTGGAGCAGTGGCTTGCCATTCTTGCCAACCGACAAATCCGGCAGCCCCAGCCCCAGCATGGAATGCTATAGCTGTTACTAAATAGAACAGAATGCGATCGCCCCGGGGAGCCGCAAACTGAACGCGATACTTTCGAGCAAGACTCATTCCTCACCACCCAAAAACCTGGAAGACCTTAGCCACGACCGAAGCTGTCACGATAAGCTTCTACGCCATTAAAATTGCCTTCCCGCTAAAAATTGCCTTCATCTAATCACACCTTCAGGTGTTTGACGACCGTAGCCAACCCTAACTCGATGCAAGAGATATTTAGCACGCTGCGCTGCTGATCTCTCCGCATTAGGATGGTACTTCCGCTATTTTGTCAGATGTTGCGGAAGCACCTATGTCATCGAGCAAAGTAACGCTATATTTGGCAGATTTATATAGGCTTTAAAACTGATTTGCAAGTCTTGGAAAGGGTTGATGCTTCATACGCAGTATCAACCCTTTCCAAGACTTGCAAACGGATTCTTAGAGGGATAATGGGATCGTTGCGGCTGGCTCTAAGGCTATCCAAAAGGCGGTATCATAGGCGATGAACGCTGTGTTATGTCAGTTGGGTACTGCACTTATGGATATCTTGACCTTGGGCTGGGTTTCGCTGCTGGTCGTTTTTACCTTCTCCATTTCAATGGTGGTGTGGGGACGTAACGGTTTCTAGATGAGCCTTTCCAATGCCCATTGAGATCTCACCTCTGATTATTCTGTCTACAGTTGCCCTGCTGTTGATGTTGCTGGTTACGGGTGGTGTGGCTTATCTCACCGCCATCGATTGGCGCGATCGCCGCCGTCAAGATCAGGAGCGACGGGGTAAGCGGTAGCTACCTAAGAACCGTCTATATAAAAAGGTGCAGCGTAACATGCTGCACCTTTTTGCGTTCAACAGGACTGGTCATCGGCTCAGGCGGTTTTAAGAGTCATTTTCTTCGTAACCTGAGTTCGGGTTAAGGGCGTTTTCGAGTGCCGCGCAACGCGCGGCACTCGAAAACGCTCATTTTGGCGTGCGCTTTGCGCACGCCAAAATGAGCACTTCAGCTTATCCCGAACTGAGGTTTCGTACGGTAAGCGCACGAAAAAAATGACTCTTTCATCCAGTTTTAGAGTTCCTCCAAACTATCGGTTGAGAGGAATTGCCTCAACCAGGGAAAGCACGCCTGGGGAGAAGTTACGAACCAGGTCAATGGGCAAATCGGGTTGGCTCAGATAGCGGGCATAGGCCGGAGTAAGGTAATTCTCCAGAGAGCCATCATTTTGCAGATAATGCCCAAAAAAGGCCAGGCTGAAGGCTGTGAGATACTGATGAGCGATCGCCGGGCTTGGTCCTACCAGTTCCGAGGGCAGGGTGACCGTAGCCGTCTCGCCTTCTGGAATGTCGATGGCGGAAAAGTGAGTTGCATTTTCCATCATCAACAGATAGCGATCGGGTATGGCCAATTGAGAGAAGGGGGTGATCTGCTCCGGTAGGGCCGGAGTGACGGTATCTGCACCACCCGACACTACCATGACAGGAATATCGACCTGAGCCAGGGCCGTGCGATCGAGCAGGCTGCTACCTACAGTGTTAATGGCAAAAATAGCTTTGACCCGCTCATCTCGAAAGTTGAGTTGATCGGGAATGGGCAAATTTAGCACATCACACTGCAATAGCAATGAGAGATTGAGCGAGAAGGTGATGGTGTTTGTCGCGGCACAATCGGCTGCCAACTGGGTACGGTTGAGAGGAACCCCGGCCAGAGCAAAAGCGGTATAGGCTCCGAGGGATTGTCCCATGACCCCAACGTGCTGCACGTCATACCGTCCTCGCAAGGTCGGGTCTTGCTGGGCCCGGCGCTCCAGTTCGTCGAGCAACCGGGTTACATCTAGAGGGCGATTGATGAATTCACTGGGTTCTGTGACCTGCTGGGCCCGCCCCTCAATCAGGGCTTCCAGTTGTTGGGTGTTGCTTCCGGGGTGCTCGGGTACCGCCACGGCAAAGCCATGGGAGGTGAGGTGCCGGGCCAAATAGGCGAAGGTATCCCGGTTTGACCCCAGACCATGGGAAATGACTACGATAGGAGGCGGTGGTTGATTCAGTTCCAGAACGGGGAGGTACAGGTCAACGGCAAAGGTGCGATCGCGCTCTGTATCGACTAGCTCAAAGGTGTATTGATCAATGCGAAAAGACCCACGCCGTTCTAGTTGTGGTAACTCTGAGAAGTTGGGCGAGGGGGTGTTATCAATCGACTCATCAGCTTCTGCTTCGATGGCAGCGATCGCCCGCTGGGTCTGAGTTACTTGCCGCTGCACCTGGGCAACAATCTGGGAGGTTTGGGTCAGGTCAATTTGCAAGCCATCCAGGGGGAAGTGTTGCAGCACCGTGAGGGGAGTCAGCCCCTCTGGGTCAAAGGCCGCCAGCACGAGAGCCGCTCGAAGGGCACGAGAACCCGATCGCCCGGACTCTGTGCGCACAACGGCTCCCAATTGTTCCAGCAGAGCTTCTCCCTGATCGGTATAGAGAAACTGGGAAATGCCGACCGGAGAAAGGTCAAACCGTGTCCTGAGTAATTGTCGAAACTGTTCGACCTGTTCAGGGGTAAAGGCTCGCGTGTAAGACTTGAGCTCCTGAGGTATGTCTTCGCTGGCAGAGAACTGTTCGAGGGTTTCGATGCTGATGCTGCGTTCGAGTAACCCATAGGAAAGGGTAATCCGCTCGGCGGCATGAGCAGGGGTCAGAGCCATTGCTAGGGGCACAATCCATCCTAACCAACGTTCCCAGCGCCAGGGCGTTTGTCTCGGACGCCGTCCAGCCAAGGCACGATCCCCCAACTTTAAATTGTGATACCTGCTCATGGGGGTAATCCGCTACGCTATCCAGTGCCGCCGCTTGTGCCCGGTCAATCTTTAAGAGTCAGCTACTCGGCTCTTAAAAAGTAAGTTTAAGAACCTTTTTGTAGATTCGCAGACCTGACAAAAATTCTTGACAGAGCACCAGGGGCAGCAACCTAATAATATGGATGAGCTTATTGTTTCAGAAGTTCCAGGAGTTCTGCTTCCGACAACTGGGTGATTCCCAGGGCGATCGCCTTCTCCAATTTTGATCCCGCATCTTCACCCACAACCACGTAATTCGTCTTCTTGCTGACTGAGCCCGTTACTTTTCCACCGGCTTGTTTAATCAGCTCGGCAGCATCATCTCGGCTGAGGGTGGGTAGGGTGCCGGTCAAGACAAAGGTCTTGCCCGTGATGGCAGTGACTGTGACAGATTTCTGGCTGGGTTCCGTTGCTTCTAACGTAACGCCCGCCGCTTTGAGTTGCTCAATTAAATAGCGGTTATTGTCTTTTCGAAACCATTCATAAACCGACTGAGCAATTTCGGGGCCAATGCCGTGAACCTGGGCGATCGCCTCTGTCCCTGCCGCCGCCAGTGCATCCACCGAAGAGAAGTGCTCGACCAATACCTGAGCATTTACTGCTCCCACATGGCGGATTCCCAAACCGTAGAGTACGCGAGACCAGGGTTGAGATTTGGATTGGGCGATCGCCTTCACCAAATTCTCTGAGGATTTTTTCCCCATCCGTTCCAGGGTTTGTAGTTGCTCGGGGGTCAGGGTGTAGAGATCGGATACTCGCTTGAGGAGACCGTGCTTGGCGAACTGCGCTACCCACTTTTCCCCCAGGCCATTAATATCCAGCGCACTCCGGGAAGCCCAGTGGATGATGGCGCCTCGCACAATAGCGGGACACTCAGGGTTAGGGCATCGGGTGACAGCTTCCCCTAACGGTTTGACCAGAGCGGTGCTGCACTCGGGGCAGTGGGGTGGCATTTGATAAGGTGTCGTTCCTTCGGGGCGCAGGTCAACCAGCACGCGCACGACCTCGGGGATAATTTCCCCAGCTTTGCGAACGATGACCGTATCTCCCTCTCGTACATCCAGGGCGGCTACGAAGTCAGCATTATGCAGGGTAGCCCGCTGTACAGTGGTGCCCGCTAGTTGGACGGGGTTGAGTTCCGCTACCGGGGTGACGGCACCCGTCCGGCCGACGTTGACGGTAATTTGCTTGACGACGGTGGGGGATTCTTCGGCGGGGTATTTGAGGGCGATCGCCCAGCGGGGAAACTTTTGGGTAAAGCCCAGCCGTTCTTGCAGGGCAAAGGAATTGAGCTTCACTACCAACCCATCCGTTAGATAAGGCAGATTGAACCGCTCTTGCTCCCAACGGTTCGTAAACTCTTGCAGCTCGGCCAGAGAGCGGCACAACTGCCGATTGGGATTGACCCGGAAACCCATTTTCTGAAGCTGTTCCAGGGCTTCCCACTGGCTTTTCAGGGAGCCATGCCCCTCCTCACCATTGACAGGAATTTGTAGAGTATAGGCAAAAAAGTCCAACCGTCGCTGGGCCACAATCCGCGAGTCGAGTTGCCGCAAGGTTCCGGCAGCAGCGTTGCGGGGGTTGGCAAACAGAGCTTCGCCAATCTCCTCCCGTTCCCGATTAATCTGCTTAAAGGATTCCAGGGGTAAAAACGCCTCGCCACGCACTTCAATGCGAGGGGGCGGATTGTCCAGTTGTAGCCGTAGAGGAATGGTGCGAATGGTGCGAATGTTCTGGGTGATGTCTTCCCCGGTAACGCCGTCACCTCGGGTTGCGCCTCTGACCAGGAGACCGTCTTCGTAGGTGAGGGCGATCGCCGACCCATCAATTTTCAACTCAGACACATACTCAAAGTCGTTCACCTCTGGTGCTACCCGCTGCCAGCGCATCTGCCAGGTGGCTAACTCATCCACATTAAAGGCATTTTCCAGGCTGTAAAGCGGAATGTTGTGGCGCACCGAATTAAACTGGGCGGCGGGCCGTTCGCCCACCCGCTGCGTAGGGCTATCGGGAGCGATCAGGTCGGGGTATTGGGCCTCCAGGTCTTGCAATTCTCGGTAGAGCTGGTCATAGACCGAGTCAGGCAACGTCGGCGCATCCAATATGTAATATTCGTAACTGGCCTGGTTCAACTGCTGTCGCAGTTGGGCTGCCCGTTGCTGGGCTGTAAGGGGTGTCGCCAACGATGTCACAATTCCTCTCCTTGTCTCTCCTTTGGCTAGTCTAAAGCAGCAATTCTCAGTATGGGCTTCAAAGCTGAGAGTTCGTGCCCTTCGGGCACGAACTCTCAGCTTTGAAGCCCGAAAATAGCCCGCCGAAGGCGGGCTATTTTCGGGTTGGATTCCAAAATGAGAATTGCTGAGTCCAAAGGCTTTTGTAGAGGTCGGGCGGATGTAGTCAGCAATTCCGGCCTTGGCTAAAACCTCATCAGAATTGCGGGAATGGAGCCTGCCTTACTGCCAGAACTTGTGTCATTCGTCCTATCTTTCGGTATCCTGCGAAGATGGGGAACGTTCCGGAGCGCTGTCCGGGCGAGAGTGCCCCCTTTCGACTCTCATGCGTATTTGGGTTACCCCCTTTCTCGTTCTATTTGTAGTGTTTTTTGGTGCAGCGGAGCTGTATCCCTGGCTGTCGAGCCTGGTGGGGTCGCCGCCAGGGGTTTTGGTGGCAGGCATTTTGTTAGCGATCGCTTCCAACCTTGATAAACTTCCCAAGCAGCTAAAGCCAGGGAGCGCTCAAGGTTTGCCTGGCTCCACGCAACCAGCTTCAACCCCGATCCCTGCTGCACCTCCTCAGACCCAAGTTATGCCGCCTAAAGCATGGTCACCGTCCAGCACGGCTCCTGCTCCTCCCTCGACGCCTTCCCGCTCCATCTCCTTCACAATTAAGAAGCGGGACTCGTAATCTTTGCCCCTAATCTCTACACCAGGCAGAACTGCTGGGATGGCTTAGCACTTCTCGGGTAAAACCTTCTTAAAAAGTCGATGAAGAGCGATAGCTTTCTATCATTTGGTATGGGAAGCATCTTGTCTGATCTAGATCTACTGGCTAGAGTCATAGGTAAAAGCATCGTGCTTTTTTCGGCCTGGTCGTAATTTTTTCTTTAAATCTGCATCTGCCCTAGTGATTTCTTGGCCTATCCTGCCCTTAGACCTGCGTCTCACTTTATTGAGTGATGTGAGAAGGAGAAACAGAGTGCGGTATTTTCAGGAAAAGAGGCGATCGCCCCATTATCAGGTTTCATCGCTATGACTCCAACGTCTTCGCATCTACCCGACCGGAACTCAGCCCTCCCCGTGGTGCCAGCCGCTGAAGGGGAGTTGACTGTAGTACCGGTTCAGACGGAGACCCCCTCAATCATTGAACAGGCAGTACAGCGGATGCATCCGCGCGATCGCCAATCCGATAGCATCACGCTCGATGTCACTCCTATTAATGAAGCATCCAAAGATGGTGGGCAGTTGGCGCGTGCTCAGTCTCAAGTACCAGGGTTAGCTTCCCCAGGCAGCTCCTTTTCCAGCTTTCTGGCTCCCCTCACGCAAGACACCTTCCGCCAGGTGGTCACTGATGTTGAAGAACGACTGCGGGTGGTGAACCAGACCCTCTCGATGCTGGATGTGCAGGGGTTTGATGCCATTCTGGAGGAAATGCTGAGCTCCATTACCTTTAAGACGGCGGAACTGTTGAATGCCGATCGAGCCAGCATCTTTCTGTTAGACGAAGAGAAGAACGAACTTTACTCCATCGTGGCGAAAACCGCAGGGGGAGGTACCCTCGAAATCCGCATCCCTGCTGATAAGGGGATCGCAGGAGAGGTGGCTACTTTCCGGCGGGTGGTCAACATCCCCTACGATTTCTACAATGATCCCCGTTCGACCTTCGCCCAAAAAACAGATAAAGAGAACGGCTATCGCACCTACACGATGCTGGCCATGCCCCTACTCAACGACCGGGATGATCTGGTCGCTGTGGTGCAACTGATCAATAAGCTCAAGCCTGGGGTTGATGGAGAATTACCTCTAAATGAAAAAATTGACGATACAGGCTTTACTGCCGATGATGAGCAGGTTTTTCGGGAGTTTGCCCCATCGATTCGCCTGATTCTAGAGTCCTCGCGCTCCTTCTATCTGGCAACTCAGAAGCAGCGGGCCGCCAGCGCTCTGATTGCGGCAACAGAATCCCTTAGCCGTAGCAGCCTTGACCTGGATGACACCCTGAAGCGGGTGATGGACGAGGCGAAAAAGCTAATGAATGCCGATCGCAGTACCCTCTGGCTGCTCGACCACGAACACCATGAGATCTGGACCAAAATTGAAAATGACGATGGTTCCTTAAAGGAGTTGCGCATTCCTATTGGGGTTGGTTTTGCCGGTCAGGTAGCGGAAACAGGGGAGGTGCTCATTATTCCCTTTGATCTCTACGACCATCCGGCTTCAGAAACCTCTAAAAAGTTAGATCAGACCAATCACTATCGCACCTGTAGCTTGCTCTGTATGCCCGTGTTCGCTGATGGGGAACTCATCGGTGTTACCCAGTTGGTGAACAAGAAGAAACAGGGTGACTTACCGCCCTATGATCCGCAGCACTGGCCCGAAGCTCCTGAGTGCTGGCGTGCCAGCTTCAACCGCACGGACCAGGAATTCATGGAGGTGTTCAACATTCAAGCTGGGGTCGCGCTGAAGAATGCCAAGCTGTTTGCCAAGGTGAAGCAGCAGGAGCAGACCCAACGGGATATGTTGCGATCGCTCACCAATGGTGTCATCTCTGTTGATAAAAATGGCATTATTATCGCGGCTAATGAGAGTGCCAAGGAGTTGCTGGGTCTTGATCCAGCCTCCTATCTAGAGGGGCAATCTGTCCGCAAGTTGATGCAGTTGGAAAAGGGAGAGTTCGATCGCTGGGTCGATATGGCCCTGGAAGCCAAGGATGACAAGAGCCGCGAGCAATACTACCCTGACCTGACGCTTCAGGACCTAACGGGTAAAGAACAGCACAGTATCAACCTGTCCATCAACACCATTGCTGATGCCGCCGATGCGACCCAGGTTTCGGGGGCACTGGTGGTCATGGAAGACATCAGTGATGAAAAACGGCTGAAGCTCACCATGTCGCGCTATATGAGTGAAGAAGTGGCGCGTCAGTTGTTCGAGAATCCCGATGCGGCGAAGATGGGGGGCGATCGCAAGGAGGTTTCGGTTCTTTTCTCTGACATTCGCAGCTACACCAGTCTGACGGAAACCATGAGCGCGGAAGAGGTGGTGGTTATGCTAAACCAGTACTTCGAAGCGATGGTGGAAGCTGTATTTAGCTATAAAGGTACCCTGGATAAATACATTGGGGATGCCATTATGGCCGTCTATGGCTCACCCCTACCCCTGGCAGAGCATCAATGGATGGCGGTGCAAACGGCAGTAGAAATGCGGCATCGCTTGGCAGAGTTCAACATTAAACGGGCAGAGAAAGACTTACCCATTATCCGCATTGGGATTGGCTTAAACTCTGATACCGTGATCAGCGGCAACATCGGGTCGAGTAAGCGGATGGAGTTTACGGCGATCGGGGATGGAGTAAACCTGGGCTCTCGTCTGGAAAGTGCCAGTAAGCTTTATGGCACCGATATTGTGCTGAGCGAGTTCACCTACGAACCCTGTGCCGATCGCATCTGGTCTCGTGAACTCGATCGCATCCGGGTGAAGGGCAAAAACCAGCCCATTCGGATCTACGACCTCATGGGTCTACAAGATGAACCGCTGGATGACGTGAAGAAACGCCAAATTGACCTTTATCGTGAAGGTCGCGAACACTATCTTAATCGCCGCTTTGCCAGGGCGATGGCTTCCTTTGCCACGATCCTGGAAGAAATTGATACCAAGGACAAAGCGGCCGAGTTGCACCTGCAACGAATCAATTACTGGCTCAGTAACCCTCCCACAGATGAAACATGGGAAGAGGGTGTGTGGACGATGACCGAGAAATAAAAAAGAGGGGCCGAAGGCCCCTCTTTTTTATTACGCTTGTCGGCTCATCGCTCGTAATAACCAGAGCGATGAAACGATCGCCACAAAGTGAGCCAGTAACACTAGAAAGACGCCCTGGACGGGGAAAATATCGGAGGCGGTGATGAGGCGATCGCCGATTCCTCCCAATGCCGACACGGCCGTAACCTGAAATGCTTTACCTACCAGCGTCCCCACAATGGCAAACCCACCCAGCAGGGTCAGCAACATCCCAACCATATTGAGGGTCAACCCCATCCGCAACTGACGGAACACATCGGTGCGTTTGGGCCGCTTACCGGAATCGTTATCCCGCAGCTTTTTCGCCAGTCGAATATAGGTGTAGGCCCAATAAATGCTGACGTATAACGCAAGGAGCCCTAACCCAATCAACACCAACCCGAATCCTGCGCCAGGGTTACTTTGGGTTGTGACCACGTTGGGGACATTGGGAAGATTGGTGCTAACCGTCGAGCGGTTGGCGAGAAATAAGCTACTGAAAACCAAAACGACGGTAGAAACTGCCCCCAAGACCACCTGTGACCAGAAACTCAACAGACCCGCTCGCCGGAATGCGAGCGCCACACGACGCACAGCAGGGGGAACCGAGTAAGAGTCCAGTTGGCTCGACATAGGGTTCATGGAGGGGAGTCTACACAGTGGTTTTGTTTCAACTATTCTAAACCCCGTTTTGTTGATGCTGTATGCGCTTCGTCACATCGCATTAAGGAGGTTTTTGCATAAGAACTTACCAGGATGTTGGGTGTAATTTCATTGCTGGAAATCTCCTAACAGGAGTGCCTCTGGGTTTAGGAACGTTTCAATGCGGTTAATGGAACGTTGTTAAGCCCTATCAGGACAGCCAGCAAGAGCAATAAACCCATTGCCCCAGCCAGGGGATTACCGTTGATGCCCGTGAGCCAGGAGGGAATGCGATCGCCATACACCACCCAATCTCCGACATCCACCAGGTAATAGCCCCAGACAAGCCCCCCATGCAATCCAATGGATAACCCCAATTGGCCCGTCCGTTGCTTTGCCCGCCCCAAAATTAGACCCAATAACACCAGCCCAAAAAATTGGGGCAGTGTATACAAAACCTGCTCCAAAGGTTTGATGAAATGCAGCGTAGCGAATAGCCCAGCATTCCAAATGGCCGCAGGCCAGGGCCGCAAATCTCGCTGCAACTCATCCAGCCACCAGCCTCGAAATAGCAATTCCTCCACAATCCCAACAGCAATTCCAAGCAGTGCCCCTTGGGTTAGCAGCAGCCCAAAATTGGCTGGAAGTGCATTCCATCTCACCCATCCCAACAGAGTTTCTACACCAAATAACAGAGCAATGAGCCCCAGTCCAACTCCCAGTCCAATCAACCCGGCTCGGCCGTTATTCCAATGCCATCCTAACCCGTAGTACTCAAAGCATTGGGTAACCCCGTGAACCTGTCGCCCCCACACTCGCAGTAACCCTAAGAAGATACCGTAGAGCCCGACCATGACCACAATGGTTTCCAGGGTGAGGTTGTCTACAAGGGTTGACACCACGGCCCATAGAGGTAACCAGAGCAGCAGCAGCAGCAGCCAAAATGCGCCGACTCTTAGATACCAGGGTTTGGGGGCCAGGGCTGTGAGGTAAGTGAGCATGGCGATCGCGGAATGACTCATTGTCATTAACAGTAGGACACAAGGAGTGATGTAGCGCGCTATGCTACCACTCTCCTTGTATCATCACCACCTACTTGAAAAATTCTTGTATGCCAAATAATGGTGCTGATGTAACGCAGGAGCGTTGTCGTCTCAGTCTCTAAGCTCTATTGTTTCAGGGGATGCATTCCACACAAACCCCCTATTGTTGCCTGGAGCCTCACCATGACGACCGAACCCTTGAGTATTTCCTTAATTGCTGACTACGGTACGGGTGACCCTGCCTTTTCGGAAGTGACCCAGCGTCTGCTCATGTATCTGCCCGATGCCCGTATTCACTGGCTATCGGTTCCCCCCTTCAGCACCCTTGCGACAGGTTTTTGGATTGCTCAGTTGGGGCTTAATCCTGGGCCTGCAAATCGCTTGATCTACCACAACTGCGCTCCCCGCAAGGATGACCCAGAGGCCCGTCAGGATAATGAGGGTGAGGGCTTAACCTATGGACTGTTACCCAATGGTGTCAAAGTAGTTGGGGTGAATGCCGGGTACACTTTGTCCTTTATCAAGGAACATGCGACTACCCTGCAAACCGTCAATGTATCTCGGGGAGGCTCTCAATTCCGCTCACGGGATGTGTTTCCTCAGGCGGCGGGGGCGATCGCTCAGGACGACTTCAGCTTATTGGGGGATGTGCTGAACCCCACGAATCTGCCAGATATACCCTTGGGACGCATTGCCTGGGTCGATGGCTACGGCAACCTGAAGACGACCGTTCCTGCTGATCGTGTCAAGCTAGAGCCTCAGTCGCGGGTGTTGATTCGCGTGGGCGATCGCGTCAGTGATGCCGTCTACTCCGATGGCAGCTTTAAGGTTCCCGAAGGTACTCTGGCCTTCGCCCCTGGTAGCTCGGGTTGGGACACCGCTGACCACTCTGTCCGTTGGATGGAAGTCTTCCTTCGGGGTGGCAACGCCTGGGAACGTCTTGGCAGACCTGAAGTTGGCCAAACCATTGCCTATGCCTAGACAATAAAAATATCCCTACTCTCCCGTCTTTCCTACCTCTCGATCGTCATCCTTGCCCCTCCCCTTCACCCCTTTCCCTCCATGTCCCCCATCATCACCGTCGATCGCCTCAACAAGACTTACTCTGTTGCTGTCAAGGAACCCGGTATCAAAGGCACTCTGTCCCACCTATTTCAGCGGCGCTACCGTCCCATCGTGGCGGTCAAAGAGGTGTCCTTTGAGATTGAGCCCGGGGAAATTGTGGGATTTCTGGGGCCAAACGGGGCGGGCAAGACGACCACGCTGAAAATGCTGACGGGGTTAATTTATCCCACCAGTGGTCAGGTCGCGGTGGCAGGCTATAAACCCTTTCGGCGAGAATCGGGTTTTCTACGCACCATTACCCTGGTGATGGGGCAGAAGCAGCAGTTGATCTGGGATTTGCCTACCATGGACTCCCTTCGGATCAATGCTGCTGTGTATGGCATCTCAGATGCAGATCTGCGGCAGAGAGTTGGCGAATTGGCCGAGATGCTGTCCCTCGATCGCCAACTCACCCAACCTGTGCGCAAACTCTCGTTAGGGGAACGCATGAAGGCGGAATTACTGGCAGCCCTGTTGCACCAACCCAAGATCCTGTTTCTGGATGAGCCGACGTTGGGCTTGGATGTGAATGCTCAAACTAGCGTGCGAGATTTTCTCAAAACTTATAACGAACGCTTTCAAGCAACGGTACTACTGACGAGCCACTATATGGCTGATATCACCGCCCTTTGCAAGCGGGTGCTGATGATCCATCAGGGCAAGCTCATCTATGACGGTAGCCTGGAAGAATTATTGGAACGGTTTGCTCCATGCCGCGAGGTGACTGTGGAGATGACTCGGGAGCGATCGCCGGCTGATCTCGCCACCTATGGCGACCTGCAATCTTTAGATGGCCGCGTTGCTCACTACATCGTGCCTCAGGAGCACTTGCCCCAAACCCTTTCCCGCCTCCTTGCCGACCTGGATATCGTCGATCTGACTGTCACAGATCCGCCTGTTGAAGATGTCATTAGCCGTGTCTTTGAGGCCGGAGCGGTGTAATGTTTGAGCTGAACTCTATAGCAATGTGCAAGTGCGTTAAGTACAGAAACGGTGGTGTGGGGCACGAAGTGCCCCACACCACCGTGCTTAGTCAACGTGCACAGCGCTATATTGCTGGTATGTCATTTAGGCCAAAGCAATTTAGGAGCAATGTTCCCAATCGCTCCTGATGGCCTAAATGAGACAAAGGCTATCCATGCTCTAAGACCCGTGTAGAAACGTTATATGCAACGTTTCTACACGGGTCTTGAGAATCTGAAAAGTGCTCGATGCTCAGCATTCACACTTCTTAGGTGACTAGAGTTTTATGAGACAGCATTACTGGTTTCAGCGGTAACCGCCTGGGGCAACTCTAGACAGTACCCAGCACCATAAACTGTTTTGATGTACTTAGGATGGCGGGGATCTGGCTCCAGCTTGGTGCGCAGATGACGAACATGAACCCGAATGGTTTCGATGTCGTCATCAGGGTCGTAGCCCCAAACCTCTTTAAGAATTTCGCTGGGCGAAACGGTCTGCCCGTGACGTTGTAACAAGCAGTGCAGTAATTCAAACTCCAGATGAGTCAGCTTAACAATCTGATCAAACCAAATCGCTTCTAAGCGCTCAGGAACCAGCGTCAGGGGGCCATAATTCAGAATCTCAGCGTGCTTAGCCGCTTGAGGAATGCGGTCAGTGCGGCGGAGTAAGGCGCGCACTCGAGCCAGCATTTCTTCTACTTCAAAGGGTTTGGTGAGGTAATCATCCGCCCCTGCGTTGAACCCTTCGACTTTATCCTGAGTCTGGCTGAGAGCCGTAAGCATGAGGACAGGAATGTCAGCGGTACGCTCGTCACGACGCAAGCGCTGACATACCGTGAACCCATCCACTTTGGGCAGCATCAAGTCCAGCATAATCAGGTCAGGGATGAGCTGGAGTGCCAACGCCTGGCCTTTAATTCCATCAGGGGCACGGCTCACCTCATACCCGGCCATCTCCAGGTTGACTGAAACCAACTCAGAGATAGCGGGATCATCGTCAATAACTAAGATACGAGGCATGTTAAATCGTCTTGAAGAACACTACGTGTTTGAAAACGGCG
The DNA here is from genome assembly GCF_039962325.1 of Leptolyngbya sp. PL-A3. Lineage (NCBI taxonomy): Bacteria > Bacillati > Cyanobacteriota > Cyanophyceae > Leptolyngbyales > Leptolyngbyaceae > Leptolyngbya > Leptolyngbya sp. PL-A3. The sequence continues at coordinate 27,940 of NZ_JAMPLB010000019.1, read as the reverse complement.
AATCCCGATAGATTGACCAAGTTTCGTACCAGTCTATGTAAAATTCTAAAGTTTTTCCTCTATTTATGCACCTTTTGGACGCTGCATTATACGCAGTATCCGACTATGGTCTACATCTTTATAATTTTTATTAGCTAGTTTGGAGAAAGTAAAGAATCTACTCAGATTTTTACAAAGTCTACTCTTAAATCCGGAATTTAAGGGCTGTGTGCAAAGCACAAAGCTACCCAAATTAAACGTTACCCAGACTAAAGGGATTGTCTCAGGTTGATTTTGCGATCGAGAGGATAGGTTCTCAAACTGAGCCGCACCCGTTAAGTCCTCCATCTTCATCAATCAATATGAGCCGGTTCCTGGGCACGCTGGTCATAGAGCTGGCTCTGCATCTGCAGGCATTTATCCAGCCAGAGTACCCGAAAATCTGCAACGCTCACCACTCGTCCCATCAGGTCGCCAACGGAGTAAATCTCTGATTCCTCGCACCAGCGTACGCAGATTTGGTAGGCATCCCAATCGAGCGGGTCGGTTTCCCAACGAGCCGTGATTTTGTCGTGGCCCATCAGCCAGGCTGCAAAGGCTCGGGTGTGCCCGTCAGTCAGCACCAGGCGATCGCCCAGACGCCAGATTGGTACCGCTTCCTGAACATCAATGGGATGATGGGCTAACTGATGCATCATCCGTGATAGCTTGTCGGCGTTGATATAGGGCTGGCTGGGTTGAAGGTTTCGGAGGGAAACGCGGAATAGGTGCACGACGAGTCTGGCGAAAGAGCAGAGTAGAAGTAGCTAAGCTTGAAGAAAGAATCGTCCAAAGAAATTGTAGGTCTTACGGGCTTGGAAGGGGTGAGGTATGAGATCCATCTGTGTGTTTTGTGGCTCTAGTATCGGTTCAAATTCGGCATTTCAATCAGCGGCAGTGGAAACGGCAAAGGCGATCGCCCGTCGCAACCTGCGCTTGGTTTATGGTGGCGGTAAGGTGGGTCTCATGGGTGTGCTGGCTGATACCGCTCTGGCAGAAGGAGCTGAAGTGATTGGCGTCATGCCAGAGTTTTTGATGGCCAAAGAAATCGGTCACGATGGGCTGAACCAACTTCATATTGTTTCATCAATGCATGAACGCAAAACTCAGATGTCCGGCATGGCGGATGGATTTATTGCCCTACCGGGTGGCTATGGCACTCTGGAAGAGTTTTGCGAAGTCTTGACCTGGGCTCAATTGGGATTGCATCAGAAACCCTGTGGTCTGCTGAATGTGAACCACTACTACGACCCCCTGCTACAAATGTTTGACCAGGCGATGACGGAAAACTTGATGCGTCCTCGGATGCGATCGCTCGTGCTCACTGCTGACACGCCCAACGCGCTATTGGATGAAATGGAGCGCTATAAGCCCCAATTAGTCAACCAATGGATGCAAAAGGACACTCAGGTATAGCGCTGCCTGGGTCATGTTGCAAACCTCTGGATAGATGGGGTGGAGGCACTTTGTGCCTCCACCCCATCTATCCACAAATGTAAACTACCGCAGAAGCGATAACTGGCTTTCAGGTGGTTCAAAGCCTAAATGTCTCCAGGCTGCAGGAGTTGTCACGCGGCCTCTGGGGGTACGGTTCAGGTAGCCGATTTGCATCAAGTAAGGCTCGTACACCTCCTCAATGGTTTGAGCGTCCTCTCCAGTGGCAGCGGCCAGAGTATCAAGGCCAACTGGCCCGCCTCCGTAGTGTTCAATAATGACACTGAGCATCCGGCGGTCTGTCCAATCCAACCCGCAAGGGTCAACGTTAAATAGTTCTAATGCTTCAGCCGCGATCGCCTCATCAACGGCTGTATTAGGCCGTTTTACCTGCACATAGTCCCGCACCCGCCGTAGCAGGCGGTTCGCAATCCGAGGCGTGCCCCGAGCTCGGCGAGCAATTTCGGCTGCTCCATCCCGCTCAATAGAGGTTCTGAGGATCTTGGCAGCCCGCAAAACAATCTCAGTCAGTTCGTCAATTTCGTAGAAGCGTAGGCGTTGTACCAGACCAAAGCGATCGCGCAAGGGTGAGGTCAGCGCTCCCACCCGAGTTGTGGCTCCCACCAGGGTAAATTGTTGTAGCGGAATACTCCGGGTTCGAGCGCTCTGACCTTTGCCAATGGTGATGTCAATCCGTGAGTCTTCCATGGCCGGATATAGAATCTCTTCCGTCATCCGGGATAGGCGATGGATTTCGTCGATAAACAACAGATCTCCTGGTTTCAGGTTAACGAGCAGCCCAACAATGTCACGGGGGCGCTCCAAAGCAGGAGCGGTGGTAATTTTGCAATCCACCTTCATCTCAGCAGCCAGAATTAACGCCATGGTTGTTTTTCCCAACCCTGGCGGGCCATATAGCAGTAGGTGATCGAGCGGTTCCTGTCGCGCTTGGGCCGCCTGAATGGCGATCGCCAGTACCTCTTTCAAGTCCTTCTGTCCGACATATTCTGCCAAACGCTGAGGCCGTAACCCCTCTTCAGACTTTCCTGTGTCCTCGGGCTGTCGTTCGGGCTGCAAAATTTCCTCAGCAGGGGTATTCTGCTGAAGTGAGGCCAAAGGAAGGTCCGGCTGGATGGGCGCTGGTGCTTGCTTGGCCCGACGGCTGGTTTGCCCTGAAGGGGAGGGCTCGGGTTCGGGAGTGATGGGTTTGGAAGAGATGATCGCCATATCACTCGGAGGTGAGCAGGATTATTAGAATACTAATGCACTATTGAAGCCCTTAAAATGCATTCGTTCCCGGAAAATACCTTAAAGCTGAAACTTTTACGACAAAGGCGTTTCATGAAACCTCTCTGCCATAAAAGTTTCAGCCCATCATAACGCTGTTACATAGAGCGGTACTTTGTACTCCTTGCCGGAGGGAGTACCGGTGCAATGTTGAGTGATAGATGATAGGGATGGCAGATGACGAGGGAGAATAGCGATGAATATTCCAACAACGGTAAGTTTTGAAGAGGCGATCGCCCACACCCATCAGCTCATGGAGGCTCTAGAGCAGGAAGCCCTGACGGATGCTGAAATTGAACATACTCTGGCCCAATTAGTTAGTACCGAAAATGGCGCTCGGGGCTTCTTTGTGACCTACCTGACAGACGATCGCCCCCTGGCAGACCACCCTTCTGAAGCGGTTCTTACGTCTCTAAAATCTTCACCTGATATTGTCTCGGAGTTGTTAGTGAAGAACCTGGCCATGTCGTCGGCAATGGCGATCGCCCACCGCCGCAACAACAACGAAGACATGGCGCAGGGCTCTGACCGGGTGCGAACTCGTACGCTCAATCTGGTACAACAGCTTCAATTACCCCAGATTGCCACCAAGCTACAGCAGCTAAATGAGAGCGCTACCACTGGCCAGGGGGTTTATCAATCCTTCCTGGATCGATGGAATTACGATGCTGAGCAACGGCAGGTCATTCAAGTGGCGACGCAGGAGGCGGTAAGGCAGGAGGCAGACGGGGAGCAGGGAAGCGTTTGAGGCGTGAGGGCGTCCTGAGAAATTGATTTTTTTGCGATTTGAAGGGAGGGGCAACCATGACAATTGGGTTGCAGAATTGGCTAGGCCAGCAGGTGGTTGATAATACGCTGTCACCGGTGCGCTCGGCGCTGGATCAGTGGTTGGCGGAGCATGGGTGGATTCTATTTCTGGTGAATCATCCCCTGGTGCTGTTGGGGCTACTGCTGCTGGGGTTGTTTCTGATTTCGGGAGTGTGGCGGGCCCTCAGCCGACTGAGTGAGAATTTGTGGATTTTTATCGTGGGTCTGCCGTTTCAAGTGCTTGGATGGTTCGGCTTACGGGGAATTTCGTTGCTAAAACAGCGGACACAGCCACGCGTTAGCGGAGCACCCTCCCAGGAGAATCGCCTGACGGAATTGCTGAATCGCCTGGATGCATTGCGTGAAGAACAGGAGACAGTGCTGAAGGAAGTGCGATCGCTCCTGGAGCAATCCCCTCAACGTTAATCAGGGCTCACCTTACTCTTCCAAAACTGGCCAAAGAACCACAACCCTGACAACGTCAACCAATTCAAGATGTGTACGCGGCCATCAAAAAGGGTGACATCCAAGAACCCATAGGCAAAACAACCCCAGAAGCCCAAACCGTAGGCTAGCAACACACCGTTTTCTACAGGGGGGAATTGTTGGCTGAGCCAGACTCGCGCTGCCCGGTAGCAAATATAGCCAACAAACAACGTAACCAACGCGGTCACAATCAGGCCCATCTCGCTCCCCAGCAGCAACCAGATATTGTGGGGATGAAACATTTTGGGATAGTTCACCGGGTCAAAGGTACGGGGAGGAAACAGAACCTTATAATTTCCTGGCCCCCACCCTAGCCAGGGGCGTTCGCGGATCAGGTCGATGGCAACTCCCCAGGCTCCAGTGCGAGGGTCTTTCGCCCAGTTGTCGGAGAGCGATCGCCCCCCAACTCCAAACAAAACGGCACCTCCTGCCACAGCCACCAGACCGATAAGGCCGCTAAGTAAGAGTGTGAGATTGATGCGGGTTAGCAGCAGAAACACACCAATTTGCGAAATGGCGACCAGTAAACCATTGCGGGAGCCTGAGGCAAAAATTCCGATGAGGCAGGAGAAGGTAGCAGCCAGCAGCCAGAGGTTCTGACGCGTCAGGAGAGTGCGTTCCCTTTGCTGCCCCAACTGGCTGAGCAGCAAGCCCAAGCCTAGACCAAAAACAATGACCAGGTAGCTAGCAAAGGCATTGGGATGATCGAAGGTAACCACTGCCCGCCCCCGATGAGGCTCCAACCGTAAGGCTTCTATCCAGGGAATTGTTTGCCAGGCTAGCGGTAGGGCAGGAGACTTGAGGCCATATTCCACCAGGCTCAGCAAGTTGAGAGGAAGAATGGTAAGAACCAGATCTGTTGCCGCTTGCTGCCAGTGCTCAATGCGATGGAATACAAGGGGTGCTACGGCGAAAAAGAGGAAGTAGGGCAAGAAGTTGCCCAGTTGCAGAAAGGCCTCTGGACGGCTATAGGCTACGGTGCTACTGAGCACCATCAAACCTATTATCAGGAGTAGGGCTCGGCCTGTGAAGGAATCGAGTGCCGTGCGTTTGGCTTGGCAGGTTATGAGGGTAACAACCAGGATGCCCAGAAAACCCAGGTAGGAGGCGTAGGGCAATAACACGAGACTGGCTCGTAGAACTTTACGAAGAGACGGAGAAGGCGATACCGCCGTCATAACATCAGTACGCCCCTTCGCCCGATATAACCACCCAAACGGTGCGGATCAGGATGTATAGATCGAGCCAAACTGACCAGTTGCGGACGTAATAAGCATCCAGGTTGACCCGCTCCTCATACGGTAGGTTGTTGCGTCCGGAGACTTGCCATAACCCGGTCAACCCCGGCGTCACTTTGGTATAGAGGGAAAATTTGTCACCATAGCGCTCGATCTCTTCCGTGACGATAGGACGTGGCCCTACTAAGCTCATCTCGCCTCGTAGAATATTCCACAACTGCGGAAGTTCATCCAGGCTAGTTTGCCGCAGAAATCGCCCAACCCGTGTTACACGAGGGTCATTCCGCAGTTTCTGATTCAATTCCCAATCTTCCCGTAGCTCAGGATGCTGGTTGAGGTAATCCTTCAGGACGGTGTCCGCGTTCTGAACCATAGAGCGAAACTTCCACGCTTTGAATAGCTGGCCATTTTGTCCAATACGGCTCTGCCGATAAAAAATGGGGCCAGGGGAATCCAGGCGAATAAGCAGAGCAATTAACAGAAAAATGGGCAGAATAAAAAGCCCACCGATCAGAGTCGTCAAACGATCGATGAGAAACTTCATCAGACGTGGACCGGGAAGCAAGAGCTGTTGCCGGATTTCCAGCCCCAGAATTCCTCCCATGTCTTTAGCGGCTACCCAGAGGCTAGAGAACCCGAACAGGTCGGGAATGATCAGCAGGTGGGCAAAGGTTTGACCGTATTGTTCTAGCAGGCTGAGGAGCCGCTCGCGTGGTACCCCTGGCATGGCCACAATCGCGTAGGGGATATGGCGAGCTCTGGCGATCGTTGGGGCCAGCTCCAGTCCTCCCAAAACAGGAATGTCTAAGAGAGAACCGTGCTTCTCGGGGTCATCGTCCAGGAGGGCAACAGGCTTGAGCCCGATCCGGGGGCGGCGCTGTAGTGTACGAACCACCATCTCCCCAGTTTTTCCGGCTCCCAGGATGATCACCGGGTAGCCCCACCAGCGCTGTCGGGCAAAAAAATGGCGGCTCAAGGCACGACCCGCCAGTACCAGTACGATGGATAGAAACCAGGATGTTAGAAAAATACCCCGGGAATAAACTTCGCCCTCTTCTTGTAGAAATACGGTTGACCCCAAAACGAAATAGACCAGACTGGTGGAAATGCTCACACGTCGCAATTCATCCACCGGGCTGATCGCTACGCCAGGATATAGACCCGAAGCCGCATAAGCGACGACAAAGAGACCTGAAACCGGTAGGAGCTGCCAGTATAGGGTCGGTGCAAAGTTTCCATGCAGCAGCAGGCGCACCCAAAAACTCACTAGCCCAGCAGTACCCAGGGCTAGCAAATCGGTCATGATGGTGACGGCAACTGTCGGTGCTGATCGCGTTGAAACGCGCAGCCCGGACAGTGTAGGTCTTGAAGCTCGGTCTAGCTGCATTAAATTTAATTACTACTCCTCACGCTTTAAATTTATGCCATGCTGTCACCGAAATTCTGTCCACCGTTGGTCAACAAATTGAAAAAACTCTCGCCGAAAGCGATCGGGAGCAAAACGTTCGGCGTGGAGACGGAGGACTTCTATATCAAAGGATTGAGCTTGTGTTTCAAAGAACTGTACAGCTTCTACTAAACATTCGACAGTTTGTTGTGGAAACAGGATCCCAGTTTTTCCGGGAATCACCGTTTCAGTTGCACCCCCTTTACCGTAAGCGATGACTGGAGCGCCTGCCGCTTGTGCTTCTACAACGGTGATGCCAAAATCCTCTTCTGCCGGAAATACAAAGGCTTTGCAGCGTTGCAGGTAATCTTCCACGACATCGTCGGGTTGTCGCCCCAGCAGTTGAACATTAGCAGCCGCGATCGCTTCCACCCGTTTCCGATCCGGCCCATCCCCAATGACCACCAGGGGTAAGCCCAGTCGGTTAAAGGCTTCTACGGTCAGATCTACCCGTTTGTAGGGCACAAATCGGGACACCGTTAAATAAAACTCCTCTCGATCCGGGTTCGGTCGAAACCGATCCACCGAGACGGGAGGATAGATGACTGTTGCGTCCCGACGGTAGGTCTTTTGCACTCGGCGGGCAACAAAGTGAGAGTTTGCCAGAAAGTGATCCACTCGGCTGACGGTCGCCAGATCCCACAGCCGCAGGTAGTGAAGGATGATCGCTGCGGCGATCGCCCCCACCCCCTTCTTCAACCCCGCCCCCTGCAAGTACTGCTGCTGCAAATCCCAGGCATAGCGAATGGGGGTGTGGATGTAGCTGATGTGGAGTTGGTCAGCTCGGGTCAGTACCCCCTTAGCAACCGCATGATTGCTTGACAGAATTACGTCGTATCCCTCCAGGTCGAACTGCTCGATCGCCAGAGGCATGAGCGGCAAATACTTACGAAAGTGCCCCTGAGCAAAGGGTAAGTTTTGCAGGAACGATGTGGTAACAGGGCGATGTTGAATGAAAAATCGTAGCTCCTCGGACAGAAAATCTACCAGGCTAAACAGGTCAGCCTCTGGAAAAGTCTGGAGCATCTGTTCACAGACCTGTTCAGACCCTGCATAGGTGACAAGCCATTCGTGGATAACTGCCGTTTTCATGCCTATAACCGAATTTTTGAGAGAATCGAGTGCCCCTGAAAGGGCTCTCCGCTCAGAGGGTTAAATGCTAGAGGAAGTGGAAACGCTTCTAGAAAAGCGTCTGGTGACCATTCGATCGGTTCCCAATTCTTGGTGACAACCTCGATGACCCGCTCCCAGTTGGTCCGCTGGTGCCTGTCCTGCCGATAGACAAAGCGCTGGGTTGCCCCTATACCCCAATAAAAATCTCGAATGCGGTAGTCAATCTTCGTCTGGGGGAACATCATCGACATCACGTCACCACCTTTGCCTCGATAGTGGAGATAAGCACAGGGAATGCCGTAGGCTTCTGCAATGACCAGACCATGCAGGCTGGTGCTCACAATACACTTGCAAGCCGTAATTTCGTCAATTAAGTTGGCGATCGCCTCAATACTATTGGGAGTGACGAAGGTATTAAAGAACCGCACCTGTGGTTCCATGGTCGGGGAAATCCAATAGCGCTTCAAATTAGGGCGCACAGGTGCATGGGCGCGAGATTCCTGAAGTTCCGAGATATGAACAACAACTCCCAGGTCGTAGCGCTTCTGAGAGGCCCCAGGAAAAAGGCTGGGTAAAAACCAGACGGGGTCACCGTAAACAGCAGGGATTTCGATGCCAAACTTTTGAAAGACTCGTGCGCTAGCCGGCCCTCGCAGGGCGTGAACTTTCACGGTGGTGTCGGGAGGAATTGTATAAAGCCCTGGTGCATCTTTTGGCCCCCGAGCCGGGTTAAACCCCGTCCCCCAATAATGAACGGTTCCCCCCACAAACTTATGGCCAATGGTGCCTACGCAGGCGAGCCGTTCCGTCTGCGACTCGAAGCGGTGATAAGCAATTGGTAAGCCAGATAAAGCACTGACAATAATGGGGCTGAGGGCATCTCCAAGGTTGGCGTCAGGGTTATTGGGTGTCGTCGCAGCCCAGGTCAAAGGCACTACGTATCCCCTATCATCCAGTTGGGGCAGCATTGTAGCTTTGCTACCAGGCTCAGCCAGGGGAGCCCGTGGGCGAAATAGATTTGCGACGGAGTCCGCAACCATCCGTTTTGGAAACTTTCGGAGGGGTGTCAGCATGGAATTTGCACCAAGGAACCAAATTTCAACAGGGGAAGCTTGTTACAGTAGACTATCATCATGAACTTTTGATTCACTGGGTAATCTTACTTAGTGGATTAAGAATCGATACGTTAGGTATTTGCGACCGCCAGTCTAGGGAGAATTGCGGATCCGCTGAAAGTGCGGGAGATACACATTGCCCCTAATGTTCTAATTTTCCTGCGTGAGTAGCTTAGGTGATCTGTAATCTTGTCCGGGTTACAGAGATCAGTGGTGTGATATGTAGTGAACGAGGCAGAATCAGACGCATGATTGGGATACCAAAATGGGGCGATCGCCGCAGCCTGGAGAGTTACTGGGATCTGCTGGTGCTTCTGGTGCAAAAAGAATTGAAGGTACGCTACAAGAAGAACGTTCTGGGCTACGTCTGGTCGATTGCGAATCCTCTGGCCTTTGCCTTTGTCTACTTCTTCGCCTTTAAAGTTGTAATGCGCATTAACACGGAGGCTTACCCTCTGGTGTTACTCTCCGGGCTCTTTCCCTGGCAGTGGTATGCCAACACCATTACAACGGCACCCAATTACTTTATTAGTACATCGGCCATTATTCGTAAGGTCAGCTTCCCCCTCAGCACAATTCCGCTGGCCGCAACCCTCAACAACATGCTGCACTTCCTGTTTTCAGTGCCAGTGCTCGTGTTGATGCTCTTCTTTTATCATCGGATGCCGACGGTAAACTGGATTTATGGATTGCCGTTGCTCATTGTGATTCAAACCACAACGCTCTATGGCATCTCCCTGATGCTATCGGCCCTCAACCTGTTTCTGCGAGATATTGAACGGGTTGCTCAAATCATCGCTCAGTTTGCCTTTTTCTTTACCCCCATTGTCTATACCGTCGATTTAATTCCCGATCGCTACCTCGTTCTTCTCCCCCTTAACCCAGCGGCTCCCCTCATGGTTAGCTGGCGTGACTTGATTCTGAACGGTCAATTTGACTGGATGTATGTCTCGATTAGCGCTGGTTATGCCCTGCTATTTCTAGGGCTGGGCTACTGGGTATTTAGCAAATTGTCCTATCGTTTTGCGGAAGTGGCATGAGAGAGCCCGTTATTGCATTTGACCAGGTGTCGAAGTCTTATCCCTTTTACCACCATGTACGAGGGATTAAACACCTACTTTTTAACCTACCCCGCAACGTGAAATCGTTTCAGCAGAACCAATACGAGGCTCTGCGCGATATTTCCTTTGAGGTTTATAAAGGGGAGCAGTTTGGCATCATCGGCCACAACGGTGCTGGAAAAAGCACAACTTTGCAATTGATTGCAGGGGTGTTGCGGCCGACCTCCGGGCGGATTGTTGTGCGGGGTCGTATTTCCCCTCTTCTGGCTCTGGGGGCTGGCTTCCATCCAGACCTGACGGGGCGTGAGAACGTCATTTTCAACGGCGTACTCATGGGCTTAACTCGGCGCGAAGTGATGGCCCGCCTGGAGGAAATTGTAGAATTCTCTGAGCTGGGTGATTTTATCGATCGCTCCATCCGTTCTTATTCCAATGGGATGCTGGCCCGACTGGGATTTTCCGTGGTGGCTCACCTGGATCCAGAAATTCTGCTGATCGATGAGGTCCTGGGGGTCGGTGATATCCGCTTCCGCCAGAAATGCATCAAAAAGATGATGGAATTTAAGAACAACAAAGTCACGATGGTGCTGGTGACCCACTCGGTTAATAGCGTGATGCAGATTTGCGAACGCGCCATGTGGATTGAGGATCACACCGTCAAGATGATTGGTGATTCTCAAAAAGTGGCTAGGCTCTATTGTGAAGCGGCGGGTGTTCCTCTCAATTCTCAAGAAAACGTGGGAATGGCTGAGTTGGAAGCCCCAGCTATCTAACACGGCTTAGTAGGAGTTGTCTCTCATCCCCGGAGAACTGATGAGTGGGTACGTTAGGATGGGAGCAAGTATTAACTTTTCGATCGGTATTACTGAGCGAAAATTAATCCTGAATGGGGCATGTAGCAGGCGGAGCGTCGTATGGGACTATTGGATCGCATCGCACGGATTATTCGCGCCACGTTAGGCGGCTGGGTCAGTCAAGCTGAAGATCCAGAGAAGATCCTGGAGCAAACAGTGCTGGATATGCAGGAGGATCTGATTCGGTTGCGGCAAGCAGTAGCCCAGGCGATCGCCACCCAAAAGCGCACCGAACGTCAGCAAATCCAGGCAGAGTCTACCGCCAAGGAATGGTATCAGCGGGCACAACTGGCCTTACAGAAGGGCGAAGAAACCCTGGCTCGGGAAGCGTTGACGCGCCGCAAAACCTATCAGGATACGGCCACCGCTCTCAAAACCCAATTGGAGCAGCAAAATTCCATTGTCAACCAGATGAAACAAAACATGGTGACCTTGGAAGGAAAGCTGGCAGAGGCCAAGACCAAAAAAGATATGTATATCGCTCGGGCCCGCTCGGCAAAAGCTTCAGAGAAGCTGAACGAGATGTTGGGCAATTCGGGCATGAACAACAGCATTGCTGCCTTCGAGCGTATGGAGGAAAAGGTGCTGGAGTTGGAAGCCCGTTCGGAGGCGATCGCTGAGCTCAATTCTGACTCTTTAGAGTCCCGCTTTGCTTCCCTTGAGAGCGGCAATGTGGACGCGGAATTGGCTTCCATGAAGGCCCAATTGCTCGGAGGTTCTACCTCTGGCAGTCTTCCCGCTGCGGCTCCTGAAGATCCTGAACTCGCCAAATTGCGGATGCAAATTGAGGAAGGAGGTTGATAGTTCGGGTACATCTGCGCACACGTACCATCAACCAAACTGGGCTTAAGCGGTTTCTAACCAGTCATAAATTCGATCAAGCTGCTCTAAAGTGACCAGGCCATACTGCCACAGCACCATAGGGAGCGGGCCAGGATCTTGTTCACAGTGCCGCTGAGCGATCGAAATGGCGGCATCTGGTACACCCAGTTCTTCCCGCAGAAATTGAATGAGATGGGCATAGCTTGTTGGTGTCATCAGATGTCCCTCCCTAGTTCTCAGGGTGAGCAGGTCATTCAGTGGGGGTTGAATGGAATAAACGGGGGCTCTCCGCTGGCGAGCCCAGGATTGAGCGGTATTGCCATTTTGGATGAGACTTGCCGTTTCGTCCGGTAACAGGGCCACTTGTTGATCCGTCCTGGTAAGTCCTTCTGCACCTTTAGGAAAAAAGCGCTCTGGTACTGGGCTTGACCGTTAGGCCTTAGCGTGACGATCACCCAAATCAGGGGCAGAAGGGCTCAGTGTCATATCCCCAAGGCTATGCTTTAGGATAGCGAAACTTTCTTACACTGAACGGATCAAGCTCAGAGTAAGGGATTAGGGGTGTTACCCCTTCCGCGATCGCACGCTAGTTTTCAAGTAATTGGGAGAGAATTCAACCGCTTGCCCGTAGATTCCTCAGGTTGTGGGTCATAAAGCCCAATAAGACGAGCGTCTGATACATTTTGGTTACAGCGAAAAGAGAGCTTGGGGTTTACCTAAGCTCTCTTTTCGCTGTAACCAAAATAAACGGAAGTATAGGTCAGCTTGGCAGCCGTTGTTGAAGATGGGCAATCAACTGATGGGCCGGAACAACCCCCTCAATCCGGTCTACAGGCTTGCCCTGGCTAAATAGCACTAGGGTAGGCAGTGCATAGATATGGTAACGGGATGCTAACTCTGGGTACTTTTCCGTATCAATCTTGATGATCTTTATCTGAGACTTGAGGGATTGGTTAACCTCTTCTAGAATCTTGGCCATGAGCTGGCAAGGGCCACACCAGTTAGCGTAAAAATCCACAAGAACAGGCTGATCGGAATCGGTGATCAGCGACTCGAAACTAGAAAATTCTTGCTTGACCGCCATGCTAACCTCGCTAATTGTAAGGTCGTGTCTCCTATGGTAGGGCAGAAAAATTCGGCTGTGGGGGCGATCGTACCCAAATGGGTAGGGTTCTGTGAACCTATGCTTTAGGTTCTGCCTTAAAGCACGGCTTGGTCATACCGCGCTGTCAAAAACCTTTTACCGCCACAAAGCGACGGTAAAGGAGGCCTCTGCTTCTGAGGTTTGGAGAGAGGATGCCGTTGCCCTCGTTCAAAACATTAGAGGGATCCAAATGCCGTAAGATAGCGAAGGACGATTTTTGCTGGGATGTAGCCAAACCCTACGTTGCCGCTGCTCTTGCAGCCGTGGCTTGGGGTTCTCCAACGGCAATTTCCTGCAAGTCGACTGATCGTTGAGGTGATCCTGAGAGGTGTGTTGATGACCGAATCTGCGAAGCGATTGCAAGACCAGGTGGCCCTGGTAACCGGAGCATCCCGTGGCATCGGTCGGGCGATCGCCCTGGCCCTGGCGACGGAAGGGGCCAAAGTAGTGGTGAACTATGCCAGCTCTGCCACGGCAGCGGATGAACTCGTGGCTGAAATTGCGGGTATGGGGGGAGAGGCGATCGCCCTCAAAGCTGACGTTTCCAAGGCAGATCAGGTAGATGCCCTTGTCGCAGCCGTGATGGAGAAGTGGGGACGGGTGGATATCCTCGTCAACAACGCCGGAATTACCCGTGACACCCTGTTGCTGCGGATGAAGCCTGATGACTGGCAAGCCGTTATCGACCTCAACTTAACCGGCGTTTTCCTGTGCACCCGTGCCATTAGCAAAATTATGCTGAAACAGCGATCGGGGCGGATTATCAATATCAGCTCGGTTGTGGGAGAAATGGGCAACGCAGGCCAGGCCAATTATAGTGCGGCCAAGGCGGGGGTTATCGGTTTCACTAAAGCTGTGGCAAAAGAAGTTGCCAGCCGTGGTATCACCGTCAATGCAGTTGCGCCGGGTTTCATTGCGACAGACATGACCCATGGTCTCAACGGCGATGACATTCTGAAGATGATTCCCCTATCCAGGTTTGGGCAGCCCGAAGATGTGGCCGGGGTTGTGCGGTTTTTAGCGGCTGATGCGGCGGCCGCTTACATTACAGGGCAGACCATCAATGTTGATGGTGGTATGGTGATGGCCTAATACTTCAAGAAGTGCGCAGTACTTTGTACCGTGCACTTCCTTTTAAGGACAAGGGTGGAAGCTTTGCTTCCACCCTTGTCCTTAAAACTGTTGGGAAAATCTTTCAAGAGCAATCTTCCCAAACGGGCTCAGGGATTAGATTTCTTGTATGAATCGTTGCACGGCTTCGGTGGGCAACGATTCATACTCTCAAAAGCCGATTCATGCAGGAGGTCTATCAGCAAGTGGCGATGGGGGAGAGGATGATATGGCGATCGCAGTCAATACTCAGCCAACCCTCCTCCCGAAACTGACTAATCAGACGAGTGACGGTGACGCGAGTCGTGCCGATAGCACTGGCGAGCTGCTGATGGGTTAGCCTGACTCCCAGTCGGGTGCCTTCTCGTATCGTCTGCCCAATCTCCTGCTTGAGTAAAAGCAGGAGATGTCGCAGCCGGTCTTCCACGCGTCGATAGCCCACAATCGCCAGAATAGCCTCGGTTTGTCGAAGTCGTCGGGAGGTCTGTTGAAAAATGCCTTGGGTTAGTAGTGGTGACTGCTCAACCTCCACCCAGGTCAACCGCATTAGATCCACATCTGTCAGCCCTACCGCATGATATGGACGAATCAGCGTGAGCGGCAGACCAAAGGGCATTGAAGGGCAGGCTAAGCCTAGCAAAGACTCATCTCCCGTGTCGTAGAGTGTCCCTAACTGAACAACACCCCGACAAACGACCCAAATTTCATGTGGCGAGAGAGGAATGTCCTGGCCACTGCGGAAGGGGTGTAGTGTTCTCCCCTGATAGACCTGCTCCAATAAGTGACGCATATCGGTTTGAGGAGCGACTTCAAGGGGAAAAGGCTGTAGCATAACTCAACTCTGCCGTCTAGTATTGCCGCTTACAACAGTAAGTGTTTTACCTAAAGACCAGGTAATTAGAAGTTTCAGTTCAGGTTAAGGTTCTAAAGCTATGGATCTTCTGTGGCGCGGCAAGCTACGAGTATAAATTGCTGGAATTGTGTATCTATTCCGGCATAGTCACGGGCGGAATCGCTAAAATGGGGAGGTATCCATTGATCAAGCTACCCCTCCGACCAATCTCCATCATGTTTCTGCATTCTGGTCGGTATTTGTGCTTGAATGATGTCAAAAGGCCGAACATTTCCCAAAGTGATGCACTTTTTTGCAGAACATCCTGGAGCGTTAATGGATGGGATCACGCTTTTCTCGCATCGGGTACATTTGATTCAGAATCAAATCAGGGAATGCTGTCTATTGAGACTATGGACGATATGAGTAGACAGCCATTAAATCCTCCTGCCATGCCACCGGGCACTGCCTTCTTTCCCTGGGTCAAAAAAAATCTGGTGCTGATACGGTGGTGTGTAGATTTCCTTGATCTGTGGTTCCTCACTTCTACCAGGTATTTCCCTTCTATAGCTTAGGGGAGTCCCTGGTTTTTCCCGTTTTTGCATTGTCCGTTCAGGAGAAGCAACACATGCTACACCGCAAGATTTATCAATTCTGTTGTGACGGTCGCGAAGTCTGGATTTTCTTGCGGGACCAGCAGCGATGGTTAGAGCGAGCTCGGATCCTAGACATTGAGGGAGATCTGGTTACCGTTCGCTACGAAACCGAAGAGGAGGACGAAATTTGCTCCTGGGAGGAGATGATTCGTCTTGAGAGTATTGGTTCCGTCATGCAGAAATTGGCAACGGTGCCTCGCGGAGATGTAGAGCCTCTAGTTTCGGAGGATTGCCCCGAAGCTGAGCAGATCCGCAATCATCGCCCCGATGGCAACGACTAGAGTTTCTGTAAGAGAGGGTGGGGTGCTTCGCATCCGCCCTCTCTTTTTGCTTTGAGTTTATCTTTCCAGGAAAAAGGGTACCTTGCTACCACAGCAAGGTACCCTTTTTCTAAGAAGTTACAACGCGATGGTTGCTCCTGAGCCTTTCTGAAACCTTGGCAACGCCCGGTTAAAGGGTTGCCCTTGAGCTGTCAAGATTTTTTTACGTTTTCTGAAGGTGATGGAGATATACTAACTACCGTTCTAGATTTACAGCTCAGCTTCTCCTCTCCTTTGATCGCTTCTGTGTACCCTATCGGCCAGCTACGTGTGGCTTCACTACCCCGGGATGAACCCGGAAAAGTGAATTTCAAAAATTTTGCCTCAACAAGATCTTAAACTTGCGTCAAAATTACCCCGAGGCGATCGCTTTTCCTGGATTGATCTAAAGGATTACCATCAGCCCTTCCTTTCTAAACCCACCCCTTTCCGATGCAGCCTCATCATTATCATTTTTTGTACGATATCTTAGCGTTTCTGATGGCGGCGGCGGTTGTGCTCGTTAGTACACCGATCGTTAAAAAAATTGGTCTTTGGAGTGGTTACGTGGATCTGCCGGGTGGCCGTAAGGTTCACCAGGATCCTATCGTGCGGTTGGGGGGCGTATCTATCTTCCTGGGAACGGTTGTGGCGTTGCTGACCGTTTGGGGCATGGGTGGATTTGGCGTATTACCCCCTGATAAGGAGTATGAAATTTGGGGTGTCACCCTGGGTGGCCTCGCTTTCTTCCTGATTGGCCTGGCGGATGATCTGTTTGGGCTATCACCTTTTGTGCGGTTGGTGTTTCAGGTGGTGGTAGCGGCGATCGCCTGGTCCGCAGGGGTGCACATTGATTTCCTCACCATACCCTTCATGGGGCTGGTGCAACTGCCTGCAGCGATCAGCATGGTCATTACAGTGATTTGGCTGGTGGGAATGGCCAACGCGATTAACTGGATCGACGGTCTGGACGGTTTAGCGGCTGGAGTTTCAGGCATTGCTGCCGTTGTCATGCTCATTGTTTGCCTATTTATGAACCAGCCCGCAGCAGCACTGGTGGTGGCATCTCTGGCTGGGGCAGCCCTCGGTTTCCTGCGGTACAACTTTAATCCGGCCCAAATCTTTATGGGAGATGGAGGTGCGTACTTTATCGGCTTTACTCTAGCGGGTGTCGGTATTGTGGGGCTGGTTAAGAGTGTCACGACCGTAGCGGTATTGCTGCCCTATGTGATTTTGGCCGTTCCTATCCTTGATATGTCGGCGGTTATTTTAGACCGATTGCGCAACGGTAAGTCTCCATTTATTGCGGATAAGCGACACCTGCATCACCGTTTGTTAGAGGCAGGGCTCCCCCACCGGACGACCGTACTATTTATCTATTCCCTGACGTTTTGGGTTGGGAGTTTGGGGCTGGCGCTGTCAGGAATTCCCAGTGGTTTAGCCTATGCGATCGCTGGAACTGCCCTGCTGAGTTACGCGACCTGGAAAGCGCGCAAGCAGGTCCGCTCCTGAATTTTGCTCAATCTCAGTGGTAGATTGCATCCCATCTCGATTCCATCAGGTTGCGCTCAACTGTTTCAGACGAGGCCGCTATGACGACCGTTCCCTCCGGGGCAGAAGTAATTTGTGTAGGCACCGAGCTGCTCTTGGGTGATATCCTCAATTCGAACGCGCAGTTTCTCGCCCGAGAACTGGCCCAACTAGGGATTCCCCACTACTTCCAAACTGTCGTGGGGGACAATATGACCCGATTGCATCATGCGATCGAGGTCGCTTCCAAACGCTCCTCCATTCTGATTTTCACCGGTGGGTTGGGGCCAACCCCAGACGACCTGACGACAGAGGGCATCGCCACCTACTTTGACACCCCTCTGACCGAACGCTCTGAAGTCCTGGAAGATATTACCCGTAAGTATGCGGCTCGGGGGCGTGAGATGGCTCCCAGTAATCGGAAGCAGGCACTTCTTCCAGTGGGGGCGGATGTGCTACCTAATCCGCTCGGTACGGCTCCAGGCCTTTTGTGGGAACCCCAACCCAACCTTATCCTGATGACCTTCCCAGGGGTGCCGTCCGAGATGCATGCCATGTGGCAAACGACGGCAGTGCCCTTTCTCAAACAGCGTGGCTACGGTCAAACGCTCATCCACAGCCTTATGCTGCGGTTTTGGGGCATCGCGGAGGCCACTCTGGCTGAAAAGGTTGGTGAATTTTTAGAGTTGGAGAATCCCACCGTTGCCCCCTATGCCGGCCACGGAGAGGTGCGGCTACGGGTATCGGCTCGGGCTGCTTCAGAACCGGAGGCCGAGGCACTAATTGAGCCTGTCGCACAGCAGTTACAGGCGATCGCCGGTCTAGACTACTACGGTTCCGACGAAGATACCCTATCTTCTGTAGTAGGTCGCTTGCTACTGAAAGCAGGACAAACCCTGTCAGTTGCTGAATCCTGTACCGGAGGTGGATTGGGCCAGATGCTCACCGCTGTTTCAGGTAGCTCTGCTTACTTCCTGGGGGGTGTCATTTCCTACGACAATGCTGTCAAAGTAGGGCTGTTGGGTGTCTCTGAGGCTGACCTGGAAACTCATGGGGCTGTCAGTGATGCTGTAGCCCAACAAATGGCAGAAGGGGTGCGATCGCGCCTCAACACAACCTGGGGTTTAAGCATTACAGGTATAGCTGGGCCCGATGGCGGCACAGACGAGAAACCTGTGGGTTTGGTCTATATCGGTTTGGCTGGGCCTAGTGGGGTGAAGAGCGATCGCTTCCAGTTTGGTGCCCATCGCAAACGGGATTTTATTCGTCATCTGAGCTCTTGTACAGCCTTAGATTTGTTGCGACGAGAGTTATTAGAAAGCTAGGGCAGATTCCCTGTGTCTGGCTCAAGCGA
The DNA here is from genome assembly GCF_039962325.1 of Leptolyngbya sp. PL-A3. Lineage (NCBI taxonomy): Bacteria > Bacillati > Cyanobacteriota > Cyanophyceae > Leptolyngbyales > Leptolyngbyaceae > Leptolyngbya > Leptolyngbya sp. PL-A3. The sequence continues at coordinate 9,333 of NZ_JAMPLB010000019.1, read as the reverse complement.
GAAGGGGTTAGGAGATTTCTGCATAAGAATCTACCCAGGATGTTGGTGCTTTGCCCGCGAAGCGGGCAAAGCACCAACATCCTGGGGGTAATTTCATTGTTGGAAATCTCCTGAGGCCTGATTTGGGCATGTAGAACCAGGGTTTCACGGCTCCAAGTCTAACCTAAATAAGGAATACCCATTTTTAAAGAAACAACCGCGAGATTTTGCCTGAGAATGGGAGTGGGATATTGCGTCTGTACTGAAACCCCCGTTTGGATCCCTCATAACGCTTTTGATGAGTATCTCCTCCTCGGTTCTAGACGAGCTATTGCAGCGATCGCCTCACCTCCGTCCTCAGTTGTATTTCAAGTCTTCGCTGACGGCCCTCTCTCATGCGATGGAAGATCAGGTGTTGGCGGCTGCGGGGCACCCATTGGTGATTGCTAATTTCCAGCAAGAGCGATTTTATCGCCAGGAAGCCCATCGCTATCGCCGTATTGCCACCCTCAGCTCGCAGGTCTATGTTCTGGCGGCTCCAGAAACCAGCTTTACGGATGGCCCCCAGGACTATGAGCTCATCGCCTTTGAGCCCGATGACCAACTGACTCAGGAATGGCACCTAGTGGTCATTGGGTCTAACTATGCGGCCTGCCTCATCTGTCGAGAGCGATTTTATGCTCCGGATGGCCCGGAGGCGATGGATCAGAACCGACGTTTTGAGGGCGTATGGACGTTTGATCGACAAATCAGTTGTCAGGCTGCTGAAATTTTGCTGGAGCGAATCCAGGCGTATCGACCTGACCTTAAAGCTAAAATTGCTGACGCTAAAGACCAGCTGAGAGAAACGGCACCCCCAGCGGCAGAGGTTGCCGCGGATCCCTTTGTTCAACGGCTGATTACGCACCTCCAGGCGGGGCAATATAAGCTGTTAAAGGCTTATCGTTCCATGGCGAGTCAAGAGCGTCGGGAACGGTTGGTCAACTCTATTGTCATGGCCATTCGCGAGTCCCTTGATCCGGCAGAGATTTTTCGGGTAGGGGTACAGCAGTTGCAGCAAGCGATGGGCGTTTGTCGCTGTATTGTCTACCGCTGCAAAGCGAGTGATGCTACAGCCCAGATTCTCTATGAGGCTCGCCGCGAGGAGACTATTCCTTCCCTGCTTGGGCAAACCTGGCCGTTGCAGACAAATCCTCTTTTTCAGCAGGTGGCTCAGACACGACGAACGGTGGCGATCGCCAACACCATCGCGGATCCTGCTCTAGAACTTACTCCTCTGCAACCTACCCTGGAACAATGGCACATTTATTCCTGGCTGTTAGTGCCCGTGGTGTATCAGGGGCGGTTACTGGGTGTGGTGGAGCTACATCACTGTATGCCACAACCTCATGCCTGGTCTGAGGAAGAACAGAGTCTGGTGGAGGCAATTGCTAATCAATTGGGGGTCGCCCTGATCCAGGCGGAGTCTTATGCCAACTTAGGAGATTTGAACGAACAGTTAGAGGCTCTGGACCGAACACGTAGCAACCTGATTGCGATCACGGGCCACGAACTGCGTACGCCCCTCTCAACGATTCAGATCTGTTTGGAGAGCCTGGCGAGTGAGCCAGATATGCCCCTGGAGTTACGTCAGGTGATGCTTAATACGGCTCTGACCGATGCGGAGCGGATGCGCAAATTGGTGCAGGACTTCCTCACGCTGTCACGGTTAGAGAGTGGACGGGTCGAGTGGCACCTGGAACCTCTGGCCATTGGAGAATGCGTCAGCCTGGCTTTAAGTAGCATTAAGACCCGACAAAACGAACTGCAACTCCCCGAAATTAATGCGCAGGTATCAGAGGAATTGCCTCTGGTGCGAGCGGATGGGGAACGGCTAGTGGAGGTATTGTCCAAACTGCTCGATAATGCGTGCAAGTTTACAGAGCCTGAGGGAGAGGTGGTGATTGAGGCTCATCCGAATGGCGATCGCATGCTAGAAGTGACCATTACCGATACCGGGCGTGGCATTGAACCAACCCAATTGGAGGCCGTATTTGACCGCTTCTACCAGGAAGAGGGAGCACTTCGTCGTACGGCCAGCGGTACAGGGCTGGGTTTAGCGATTTGTCGCCAGATTATTCTGGCTATGGGAGGACGGATCTGGGCCGAATCGGATGGGCGCGATCGCGGCAGTCGCTTCCATTTCACTGTGCCGATTGCCAAAGAAAATGGTAGATCCTCCGCCCGCCCGTCGGAAACGGTTCCTACTGCTCCAAGCCGGAAGCGCCGTTCTGCAAAAGATGCTCCTAAAGCGAAATAACTCTACAAACCATTAAATATGTGGTTGTTTTGGGAGGGTACTAATGCCCCTCTCACAACAATCCCATATCTAAACAGCATTCAAATAGAGGAGGTGATAGGTGCCCTGCACCTATCACCTCCTCTATTTGAACGTCAGTTCAGGATAAGCCGAACCGCCCATTATTGCGTGCGCGTCGCGCACGCAATAATGGGCTTTTTCGAGTGCCGCGCTTCGCGCGGCACTCGAAAAAGCCCTTAACCCAAACTGAGGTTATTTGAATACCAATGAATTCACTCCAACACATGTATACCCTTGCGGGCATAGCGAATGCGTAATCTGAGTCCTAAAGTAATTTGCTTCATAATCCAATAGAGAACCGTCAAAATTCCAAAGGTAACGATTATGACGGCGACGGGTCTACGAGCTGTCAAGGTGTTGACCGCCACTACTAAAACGCTACCTGGATCGACAACCAAATCCCAACTATTCAGCCGAATGAAACGGCCTAAGAAGATACCGATCGCGCTCATGCTATGCATGATGAGCTCTGCCGGTACAATCCAGCGTTCTGCCCCCCGCTGCTTCAAATAATAGCCCTGGTTGAGAAGCGAAATGACGTAGGCTTCAAAGCCTAACAGAATAGCGGTGGCATGAAGTGGAATAAAAACAATGGCAATGACCCAGACAGGAATTTGCCCAGAACTTGTGCCTCGAATCAGGTGGATAACATCGGTCAATAGGTAAGGTGCATTAGGTAGAAAGGCAATAAATGCCACTAGACCCATCCACCAAAGGAATGTCCGAAAGCTGCGCTGCCGTTTGTATAGCCAAATGCTCAGCATCGAAGCGATGATACACAGGGAAAATAGCCAAAAGACTGTAACTTGAGCTGAGAATTCACCCGCCAGTACCGACTGTGTGACATTACCCACGGCTCTCACAATATGGCGGTAACGGGGAAAAAAACCAATCGCTCCAATAAAGCCGACTATTCCACAGAAACCCCATAACCAGGGCTGAGCAATGGCTTTGCGACGAAACAGCAAAAAGCTAAGAACGAGAGGAATAAACGCGAGAAATAAGTTCCACCAAATCCAACCGCTGTAAACGTTATTGAAGGCGGCCAGCACATCTATTAGTCGCGATCGCATAGGTACAGCATCCGGTTGAATCAAACTACTACCCAGGTTAACCTTCCTGCCGGGAAGAAAGGATTCCTGAGATTTGTCAGGATTTGTGAATTGATTTAACCTGAGTTCGGGTTATGGGCGTCGAGTGTCGCGTGAATCTGCCATATGTAATGCCACTTCTCACTAGCTAGCAGATTCATAAAGGCGTTGCCTTCGGCCTTACTAATATCCTAATAACTTGATACATTAGTACTGTATAAACATGAATTTTAGTAATAAGAAGAAACGTTTTACTGGGGAATTTTGATAGCCCTAAATATGGAGCCAGTTTTCTAAGAAAAACCGAAAAGAGTCTAGATATAGTAGCTAGAATCGGTTACTCTTAGCTCATTCCTGTTGGGCGTTGGTTTATGTCGTTTGTTGGCCTGCATGTTCACAGTAGCTACAGCTTGCTCGATGGAGCCAGTCAGTTGCCAGCTCTGGTGAAACAGGCTGAGGAATTAGGGATGCCTGCGATCGCCCTCACCGATCACGGCGTGATGTATGGGGCGATCGAGCTGCTGAAGGTTTGCAAGAACAACGGCAACGTCAAGCCCATCATTGGCAATGAGATGTACGTCATCAATGGCGACATCACCAAGCAGGAGCGCCGCCCCCGTTACCACCAAGTGGTGCTGGCGAAGAATACCCAGGGCTATAAGAATCTGGTTAAACTGACGACCCTCTCCCATCTACAGGGGGTTCAGGGGAAAGGGATCTTCTCGCGCCCTTGTATTAATAAGGACTTGCTGGAGCAGTACAAGGAAGGCTTAATCGTCACCAGTGCGTGTCTGGGCGGCGAGATCCCTCAAGCCATCATGCAGGGTCGCCCGGAGATTGCCCGGAGGGTGGCAACCTGGTACAAAGAGCAGTTTGGCGACGACTTCTACCTGGAATTGCAAGATCACGGTTCTCCCGAAGATCGGATCGTGAATGTAGAAATCGTTCGCATCTCGGAAGAGTTAGACATCAAATATATCTGTACTAACGATTCCCACTACATCTCCTGCTTCGACGTAGAGGCCCACGACGCGCTTCTCTGTATCCAGACAGGTAAGTTGATTTCTGAGGATAAGCGGCTGCGCTACAGCGGTACGGAGTATCTGAAATCTGCCGATGAGATGCGGAAGTTATTCCGGGATCACTTGACTGAGGATGTGGTTGAGCGGGCGATCGCCACCACCCTTGAAGTTGCTGAAAAAGTCGAAGGCTACGATATCCTCGGCTCGCCCCGTCTCCCCAACTATCCCATCCCCGAAGGCTACACTCCCGAAACCTACGTCACGAAGATTGCTCGCGAAGGTTTGGTGGAGCGATTGGGGTTGAGCAGTCTGGAGGAGGTGTCGGAGGAGTATCGCGATCGCCTTGAATTTGAACTAGATGTTATCCACCAGATGGGCTTCTCCACATACTTCCTGGTGGTGTGGGACTATATCAAGTTTGCGCGAGATCAGGGCATTCCTGTGGGGCCAGGTCGGGGTTCGGCGGCGGGCTCCCTGGTGGCGTACTGTATGCGGATCACCAACATCGACCCGGTACATCATGGCTTGCTGTTTGAGCGGTTCCTCAATCCCGAGCGGAAGTCCATGCCAGATATTGATACAGACTTCTGCATCGATCGCCGTGACGAGGTGATCAAATATGTGACGGAGAAATACGGCAAGGATCACGTCGCCCAGATCATCACCTTCAACCGCATGACCTCCAAAGCGGTTCTGAAGGACGTGGCCCGTGTGCTGAATATTCCCTACGGGGAATCTGATCGTATGGCGAAGATGATTCCCGTCATGCGAGGCAAACCCGCCAAACTCAGCAAGATGATCTCGGATGAGACAGCCGCTCCCGAGTTCAAAGAGAAGTACGACTCTGACCAACCCATCCCCAATACCGATCCCCCTGTCACCTATCGCCGCTGGATCGACATGGCCATGCGGATTGAGGGAACAAACAAGACCTATGGGGTTCATGCGGCAGGCGTTGTGATTTCTGACACGCCCCTGGATGAAGCTGTACCCCTGCAATACAACGATAAGGGCTCAGTGATCACCCAGTACTTCATGGAAGACATCGACGCCATGGGTCTGCTGAAGATGGACTTCCTGGGCCTCAAGAACCTCACCATGATTCAGAAAGCGGTCGAGCTGATCGAGCGTTACCACAACAAGACTATCGATCTCGATCGCCTTCCCCTGGATGATCCTGAATCTTACAAGCTGCTGGAGAAGGGCTGGCTAGAAGGCATCTTCCAATTGGAATCTTCGGGGATGCGCCAAATTGTGCGCGATCTGAAGCCATCCGGTCTGGAGGATATTTCATCCGTTCTCGCCCTCTACCGTCCCGGTCCGTTGGATGCGGGCCTAATTCCCAAGTTCATCAACCGGAAGCATGGTCGAGAGCAGATTGACTACGCCGCTGAGGTGCTGGAACCGATTCTGCGAGAAACTTACGGCATCATGGTCTACCAGGAGCAGATCATGAAAATTGCCCAGGATATGGCGGGCTATACCCTGGGACAGGCTGACCTGCTGCGGCGAGCGATGGGTAAGAAGAAAGTTTCAGAAATGCAAAAGCACCAGGCTCAATTTGTTGGAGGGGCTCAGGAGCGAGGCATTGAGGAAAAGGTAGCCGCAGAACTTTGGGATCAGATGGTGCTGTTCGCGGAGTACTGCCTTAGCTACGAAACCCCAGTTTTGACAGTAGAGTATGGCCCCATACCCATCGGCGAAATTGTCGAACGTGGCCTGAAATGCTCCGTTTACAGCATGAATGATGAGGGCTTGATCTATACGCAACCGATCGCCCAATGGCATCTCCGTGGTCTCCAATCGGTGTACGAATATCAACTGGATGATGGCACCATCATTCGCGCAACTGCTGACCACCAATTCATGACAACGGATGGTCAAATGATGGCGATCGACGACATTTTTGAGCAGGGTTTGGAGTTGTTGAAGTGCCCTGTTGGTGGGCGTCAGCCTACTCTGGCCTAGACCCAGGCTAGTTTCATTGTGGCAATAGTTTTGCTCTGCATTACTGTTTAGAATTTGCAGAGAAAATTTGAGATGGGAAATGTTATGGGGAAGTACGGTTGCTGCAAGCTATGGGGCGATCGCAAAACCTATCTCGTTACACTTTATCCGTGAAATTACAAGCATCTATTTTTTGCTACTTCATTGCGTTATTAAAAATGCCAAAACCCTTGTCTGACCTATGTTCAGCTCATTTTTGGATATTATTTAGCGGTAATCTTTAACAATCAATTGGGCCTTATTGAAGAGGCAGTAAAATCAATAGATTTTCTAGAGACATCTATTTTGGGTTTGCTTAGGATAGCAGTGTTGAGGTTGAAGTGCTTCAGACGGTTCATCTACCACGAACCTTGCCACAAACCGACACCAAACCACACTATTCAGGCACCTCTTTTAGAGACATTATTATGCTGAGAATCAAACAACTGCTGACAGTTATGAGTCTCGCTGCCGGAAGCGCTTTGGCGATGGGAACAGCACCGGCTCAAGCTTTAGGCTTTTCGTTTTCCCCGTTCCAGTTCAGCACTCAATGGCAAGGCTCTGCTCCTACAGGTGATGTGATGCTGAAATCCATCACAACCGGTGGTAAAACCACCAGTGATTTCTACACAGTGACCGGGGCAAATATTCTGCAGAATGATGCCCGCGTTCCTGGCGTCAGTGATTCAGGTGCAGCCAGCTCTGACCGGGGTGACGCCGTGACCAATTACGGAACTGTTCAAGAAGATGCATCCAATGCCAGCATCGTCTCCAGCCTGGGCAACCTGAACTTGAACAGCATCATCGACACCGAAGATCGAGGTGGCTTCACCATCGATGTCACCTTCGGGAAAGCCATGAATGAGTTTCTGTTCTGGGAGCGTGGTATGAACAGTGCTCTGAAAGTGCAGGCTATAGGTGAAGGTGATACTGTCCTGGCTGAGTACTTACTAAACAGCCGTCCTGGTCAAGGCTTCAATTTCGCGGGCTTTGGTATCAACACGACTGAAATCAACGAAGTGCAAGCCGTTGGTTCTCTGGGGCTTAAGCTGGCGGGTGGTTACACCAATCGTCTCCGCCTGACGAGCGTTAAGAATAGCAGCCTTTACAATGGCCCTGACTTCAAGGTAGTTGGTGCGAATCCTGTACCCGAACCCATGACGATTGTTGGTACAGCCATGGCAGCTAGCGCGTTCGCCGCTGCTCGTCGTAAGCGCAAAGCCGCTGCAGAGCAAGCATAAACATAAAACGAATACCTAACGAGGTGGGTGAGGGCTTTGCCCTCACCCACCTCGTTGCATAAATCCTCTGGGTTTATCAAGAACGGTGCTTTAAAATCTGGTTGTTTTTGTGAGAGCTTCGCTCCGCAAGGCTCTCACAAAAACAACCGTGGCTGATTCAATCACAAAGTGCTGTAAAAGGCTGCTTCCAATGGTCCTCATACGCATAGCGCGTGAAGAGTCATTTGGAACGATCTCTAGCGCTTTAAGGAAACCCTAAATCATTTATGAGATGAGTTGTAAGAAAGGATGTGGGCTTCGGCCGCACCCTTTCTTACAACTCGTTTGGTATTGCCATATAGCACTCAGCCCTATAAGAAAAGACCCCTTAAATCCTATGTCTTGGAGGTCGTTAAACCTTTAATTCCAGAGGCATGCTTTAGCCTTCCATCACCCCCGTTGGCGAGTCTGCAAAGCGCTTGGGGAAGAAAATTGGAGAGGCAACTTTGAAGAAATAGGGACGCTATACTGAATTTAATACTTCTTTACATATGGGTTATGCAAACGGCGATCGCTCCCATCCACGGCAAAACCTGGGAATGGCAGGGACATTCCATCTACTACGTTCAGGCTGGAGAAGCTCGGAGCGATCGCCCGCCGCTGTTGCTTGTGCATGGGTTTGGTGCTTCCACCGACCACTGGCGCAAAAATATTGCAGGGTTACAGTCCGATTTTCAGGTTTGGGCCATTGATATGTTGGGGTTTGGGCGTTCAGCCAAGCCTGCTTTGGAGTACAGTGGCAACCTCTGGCGTGACCAACTCCATGACTTTATTACCCAGGTTATTGGGCAACCGGTAGTGCTGGCTGGGAACTCTCTTGGAGGCTATGCTGCCCTGTGTGTAGCCGCTCAACGGCCTGAGTCGGCAGCCGGTCTAGTTCTGCTGAACTGTGCTGGCCCGTTTACAGAGCCTGAGCCCCAGAGGCCTCCTCACCCCTTGCAGCAAACCTTTGGGCAGGTAGCGCGATCGCTTCTGTTACAACCGTTGCCTAGCTTCCTTTTGTTCCAATATGTCCGCCGTAAATCGGTTATCCGGAGTACTCTCGAAAAAGTCTATTTAGATAAAAGTGTCATTACCGATGAATTGATAGACGATATTTATCGTCCCTCTTGTGATCCGGGTGCTCCCCAGGTGTTTGCTTCAGTATTTAAGTCACCTCAGGGAGAGCGCAATGACGTTTTGCTGAGCCAAATGCAATGCCCGTTGCTCATGTTATGGGGTGATGCGGATCCGTGGATGAACTCGCGAACCCGAGGGGCCAAGTTCCGCCAATATTATCCGAATTTGACGGAGCATTACCTGCATGCAGGGCACTGTCCCCATGATGAAGTTCCGGGCCAGGTCAACGGCCTGCTACGTGAATGGATGTTGAATACGGTTGTGCCCGGGTTACAGTAATTCGTACAGACCCCATGAGTTTCTGAAATCTGTATGAATGGTTTAGACCATTTTTGGGTCTATTAATATGACATTTGATTAAATAGCCGTGAGCTAACTCTACTTATACCGTTTTAATATGAAGCTGCGCCAAATAGGGCTTCGAGAATGAAATCGTAGGACGTCAATGACGCAACCCTTTCAGGGGAAATCTTGTCGAGTTCCGAGGTCAGGAGTTT